>NZ_JACJFF010000001.1:0-108311 GCF_014164465.1 Vibrio sp. SG41-7
GATATCCGTGACGATAAAAGTCAACATGATCAATGTGGTGACTGTTAAGTTGCTGATATTTCTGCTATTGGTGTTTTTTATCGGTCAACGTTAGAAGAGAACACTGTTCTAATGTGGTTTTCACATTTTACTTTTCTGAAATCACACGATGAAAAACAAAAAAAAGCGCTTGAACAGTGTTCTTAGCTATCCAATATCACCAAGATTATGACTAGAGTTTACTTAAGTCGGCATTCTGTCAGGTATAATCACCTCAATTAGTAAAAAGCATTCGCAAGAGCGAATGCACTTCTATCGAGAGAATTATCGGTTATGACAACAGAATCAGCACCAGAAATTATTGAACTTAGTGATCTTAAAAAATGGCTTTGGGGCAGCGCTAACATTATGCGTGGCACCGTAGATAGCTCAGATTTCAAAAACTACATCTTTGGGCTTATTTTTATCAAACGTCTATCTGATGTGTTTGATGAGCGTGTTGCTGCGATAATGACTGAAGAACAGTGTTCTAGTGATGAAGCAATGGAACTTATTCTTGAGGATAACCCAGAGCAGTTCGTCCCTGTCGATGCTCGTTGGGCTAACTTAGTTGAAAAGACAGAAAATGTTGGTGAACGCATAGATGAAGCCTTTGCAGAAATCGAACGCCAAAACCCTTCTTTAGAAAAAGTACTTACCGCTATCCAGTTTGGTGATAAAGAGAAGCTGAGCAATGAATTGTTGATGCGTTTGTTGCGTCACTTCAACCAGCATAAGCTCGGCAATAAGAACCTCTACAAACCCGATCTATTAGGTGATGCATACGAATACCTTATTGCAATGTTTGCCGATGATGCAGGTAAGAAAGGGGGCGAGTTCTATACCCCACACGAAGTAGTGGAGCTAATAGTAAAACTAATCGACCCGCAACCGACTCATGAAATTTACGACCCAACCAACGGCTCTGGCGGTATGTTGGTTGAAGCTGCTCGTCACATCAAAGAAAACTACCCAACCAATGGCATGGTGATGGGTAAGCCTAATTGTAAGTTATACGGTCAAGAAAAGAACCTAGGTACATGGGCAATTGCAAAACTGAACATCTTTCTGCATAACCTAGATGGTGACATTAAACGTGGTGATACGCTGGTTAACCCACAACATAAAGACGGCAACGGATTACAAACCTTTGACCGAGTAATTTCGAACCCACCTTTCTCGATAAAAGAGTGGTGGGAGCCTTTAGAAATCAATAAAAAGACTAAGACAGACAAAAAAGGCAAAGAAGTTGAAGTTAACCCTAAATACAGTTCTGAGCTTAAAGACCCTTATGGTCGTTTTGGTTTAGGTGTTGCTCCTCGCACTAAAGCGGATTTAGCTTTCTTACAGCACATAATCGCATCAACGAAAGAGGATGGTCGTATTGGTGTTGTCGTTCCTCATGGGGTGCTATTCCGTGAAGGTGATGAAGGTAAGATTCGCAAAGGTTTATTAGTAGGCAAAGACGATCTAGCTGGTGACTTGATTGAAGCGGTGGTCGGTTTGCCGCCTGCCTTGTTCTTTAATACAGGCATTGCAGCAGCGGTCGTTGTTCTTAATAAGAAAAAAACTGCTGAGATGAAAAACAAAGTGATCTTTATCGATGCATCGGAAGAATGTGACGATAGCGATAAAATGAGCCGCCTTCGTGATAAAGATATCGAAAAAATCACGAAGAAATATAATGAAGCTAAACAAGCTGTAATTGATGCTGGCGAACAAACCACAGAGTCACTATCTAAATTGTTGGATTCTGTTGCTGTAGATAAGTACCTACGTGTTGTAGATATGAGCGAGATTGAGGCTAATGATTTTAACCTCAATATTAGCCGCTATGTTGATACTTCTGAAGATGAGGAAGTCGTATGTATAAACAGTACGCTGGAGTCGTTGAAGCAGATAGATGGTCAGTTGGATGAAGTGGATAAAAAACTTTCTATGTATCTTAAATCGCTATCTGTTGAGGTTTGATGATGAAAAATTGGACTACATCTTCGGTGAGTGAGCTGTGTACTCTTCACTATGGAAAATCGCCTAAAGAAATTGAAATCGAAGGAGGGGTATTTCCTATCTATGGTACAGGAGGTGTTGTAGGTTTTACTGACAAATATTTATATGCTAATCCAAGCATCATTCTTGGTAGAAAAGGATCAATTGGTAATGTTCATTACGTAGACATGCCATTTTGGACTATTGACACAACATTCTACGTAGAACCAAAAAGTTGTGATGTGAAATGGTTGTATTATGTTTTTAGCAATCTCAATCTTGAAAAACTAAATGAAGCAACTGGAGTTCCAAGTTTAAGTCGCAACAATATTTATGCTCAACGACTATTTATACCCAAGGAAAAAAACGAACAACAAAAAATCGCTGAAGTGCTCTCTACGGCTGATCAGAAAATCGATCTCATTAACCAAAAAATAACAGAAACACAAAAGCTAAAAACAGGCTTAATGCAGAAGCTATTTTCTGAGGGTGTTGGTGTTCAGGATGAAGAGGGTAATTGGGAGCTACATACTGAGTTCCAAGTAGCATCAGGCGTGAATGTGCCAGCGTGTTGGAATTTAATGAGTCTAGAAAGTATTGCTACTGTGGAGCGAGGGAAATTTTCAGCTAGACCTAGAAATGATCCTAAATACTATGGGGGAGAGATTCCTTTTGTTCAAACTGGGGATGTAGTTAACGCTGCTACATATATTGAAACTTACTCTCAAACTCTGAATGAGTTGGGGTTAACAGTAAGTAAAATATTTCCAGTAGGGACTATCTTGATCACTATCGCTGCGAATATAGGCGATGTTGCAATAACTAAGTACCCACTAGCTTGCCCCGATAGTTTGGTTGGTATTCAGGCTAATGAGAGTAAATGCAATGTACATTGGCTCTTCTATTTTTTGCAGACACAAAAATCAGAGTTAGATTCAAAAGCGACTAAAAGTGCGCAAAAAAATATAAACCTACAGGTTTTGAAGCCTTTAACTGTGTATCTTCCATCACTGGAAGAGCAAAGTATCATTGCTGAAACGTTATCAACAGTTGATGAAAAGTTAGCTTTATTAGAAAAACAAAAAGTAGAAACTCAGCAGCTCAAAAAAGGCTTAATGCAGAAACTTCTAACTGGTGAATGGCGAGTACCGCTAGATAATCATTAAGTAATGTACACCAGTAGAAAAGATGCCTTCATAAGAAGGCATCATTAACTAGCAATAATAAAAGCGATAAAAGAAGGAATGGCAATGTCAGGTCAGGCTGATGCATCGAAACCAGAATTAGCAGGTGTAGAGCGCCCTGCAATCGAGTGGCTTAAAAAGCTGAGTTACACCCATATCAAAGGTAGCCAAGTCAAACAAACCCATAAAGCAGAACCTGTGATATTGGAAGAGGTTCTGATTGATAGGCTCCACGCTTTAAACCCTTGGTTGGCGGAAGTGCCAAGCGGTGCTACTAAAGCGATAAAGCAATTACGTGATATCTGGTTTGCTCAAAACAATGACCTGATGCTTGCTAACCACACCTTCTGGAAAGACGTACTGTTCCATTCTAACCTGCAACAAAAAGACAAAAACGGACAACCTCGTAGCATCCGCTTTATTAACCAAACAAGCGCAGAGGGAAATCACTTCCACGTAGTCGATCAATATTTGGGGAAGAATGCCAATGACGAACAGTTCAAACCTGACCTGCTCTTGTTCATCAACGGTTTACCTTTAGCCATAATCGAATGCAAAGCCAGCTCAGTTAAGCTAAGCAAAGGCATTGCACAAATTGATGGCTATCAAGGTTCATTCAGCCAGCATTTTGCTTTTAATATGGTTTGCGCAGCCATTAATCGTAGCCAAGCAAAATATGGTGCTATTTGTGCGCCAGAACAGTTCTACCTCACTTATAAATTTGATGCAAAAAAGCCTGATGAACAAGCCATTCTTGAAGAACTGGAACAGAAGTTAGGTAAAACCCCATCAGAACAAGACAAGCTTATTTGGGCGCTGTTTGAGCCTTCACGTTTCGTCCGTTTAGTCTGCTTCTATCCAATGTTTGAAGTTGAAGATGGGCGCATGATTAAAAAGCTTCCTCGTTACCAACAATGGCGTGCAGTAGAGAAAACATTACTTCGTCTGCAAGGCAAAGACCCTGCGTTAATGGGCGAAGAGCTTGGTGGTGTTGTCTGGCATACCCAAGGAAGTGGTAAATCACTGACGATGGCATTGCTTGCTCGATTAATGAGAACAGAAGTCTCAAGCTTAGGTAATCCAAGTATTTTGGTGCTTACCGACCGTACCAGTCTTGATCAGCAAATTCACAATACCTTTATTAATGTAGGGCTTGAAGCTGCAAAAGCGGATTCTGTCGCGGGGCTTGAAAGTATGCTCAGCAATGATTACGGCACTATTTTTACATCGACTGTACAGAAATTTCAAGAAAGTGATGGCAAACAAATCAATGCAGCACAAGAGTCTGAAGACAGTGATGAAACTGATGACGGTGCTAGCTCTAAAAGCCGAGTGAAGCGTGTTCTAAGAAAAGATGATAACGGTAAAGAGCAGTGCTGGATTGTTAAAGAAAACAACAAAAACTATGGATTATCTGATTCATCTGGTAATTCACTAAAGCCTAAATGGAAAAAAGTCAGTGAAGAGAAAGTTGATTTTAGAGTTCTGAGTACTAAGCCTAACTTCTATGTAATGGTCGATGAAGCTCATCGTAGTCAATACGGCTTCCTAGCTGCCTTTATGCGAGCTTCTTTACCTCGTGCTAAATTTATCGCTTTCACAGGCACGCCACTCATTAAAGATGATAAGAACACCTTAGGGGAGTTTGGTGGGACAGAATACATTGATACTTACCGATTGGATGAAGCAGTTGCTGATGGTGCTACATTACCGATCAAGTACCTTGAAGGGATGTCTCAATGGGGCAGTGATGGTTTGCTAAAACAAGCCTTTGAAGATGAGTTTGCCAATGAACCATTGGCTCGTAAGAAGAAGCTTAAACAAGAGTTACTGAAAAAAAGACGTGGTGCGCTTGAGCGTATTGAAGAGAATGCAAAGCATCTAGTGGAGCACTTCCTAACAGGTGTTAAACCTAGAGGCTTTAAAGGCATGCTTGTTTGTGACGGTCGTGATATGGCAGTGCGCTACAAAGATATGATTGATGAAATCATGGCTGAGCGCCAAAGCAAAGGTCTTCCAACCTTTGAAAGCCGTGTTGTGATATCCCTGGGGAGTATGACTGAAAAACGCACAGGGATTAGCGAGCAACAAGCTCATTATGAGACTGGTTCAAAAACAAAGCTAGAAACAATAGAAGAGCGAGTTAAGCGCGAGCTTTCGGAAGGTGTTAAGCCAATTGCCGTACCTTCAGAGGAGATTTCTCAACTGGTCAATGATGAGTTTAAATTGCCATATGGAGACGAGTCGGAAAATAAAACAGATGAAGACGCTAAGGTTAATAACATCGGTTTAGTGATAGTTTCGGATATGCTACTAACTGGTTGGGATGCGCCAATCGTTAATACTCTGTATTTAGATAAACCTTTAAAAGAGCACACATTGCTGCAAGCCATTGCTCGCGTAAACCGAACTCGTACAGGAAAGAAAGCGGGTTATATTGTGGATTACTATGGTGTAGTTGAGTATCTCGATGAAGCGCTGAAAATGTATAGTAATGATGTTCAACCCGAGCAAGTGTGGACTGATGTTGAGTCTGAATTGCCTAAGTTAAAAACCTCCTTAGCTAAGATTCAAGATATTTTGCCTAAGAAATACAACTTGGTTAAACAGCCTGAATTGTATAAGGAAGATGCTGATCTATTCTTAGACCCTGATACTAAACTCGATATCGTAGAAGATTTCTTAGTCGCAGTGGCAGAGTTCAATAGTCGATTAGATGTAGTGCTCCCCGATGAGCGGGGAGCACCTTTTAAACCTTACTTTAAGGTGTTCAATGAAATCAAACTGCAACTGCGTAACAAAATGCCAGACAGTGCTGATGCGGTTCGTATAACGGCTTCTGAGTCAGAGTTAATTAAAGCGATGCTGGATGAACACATTGAAGCCAGTGAAGTAAAAAGCCTTCTTGGACGTGAGGTGTCGATTCTTGATACCGCAGATATGGATCTACTTCGAAAACAGAAAAGTGCAGGTAGTGCAGCGCTCGTGATGAAAAACAAACTTAAGCACACTATCAAGACGGGCAAAGGTAAAGATCCTGCTTTTTTTGGTGATTTAGAAGAAGAGCTAGAAAAGCTTATCAATGATGAGCGTGAAGGTCGTATTGAGCAGGCGATTTTCTTAGAACAATTAGAGTTGTTTACCCAACGAGTTCGAGATAAAGATGCTAAGCCATCAGAGATGGGCTTAGATACGGCTACAGAGAAGTCTGTGTACCACTATCTAGAAAAACAAGTTGATGAGGCTGAAGCACTAGCTTGGACAAAGGGCATTTTTAGTCATCCCGATATCGCGGAAGTGATGCTTTCACCTATCTGGAAAAAACAGAAAGATATTCATAACGAGATCAAGAAAACAGTACGTACGATCCTGCGAGGTCTCGGTGGTTGGGATATGACAGTCGCTCGCCAGCACTCAAACGAGATCTTTAACATCATGCTGAACAACTGATTGGGTTTAGAACGTTATGCCAGTTTTCCAATATGGAACCACTGAAATCGAGTGGATGTTTAAAGTTGATAAGAAGTTGTCACATCACTACGTCACCGTAGAAAGAGGTAAGACAGTTCTTCTTCGTGGTCCAGATGTGGCAGAAGAAGAGCAATTTGAATTGATTCGTTATCGTGCTCGTTGGATCAAGCAGCGTTTAGCTGAAGTAAACCAGCCGCAAAAAGATGAGATTGTGAGCGGCAGTAGAGCACCCTACAGAGGGCGTACATACTATTGTGAAGTTATCCCTGCTCCTGAGCTTTCAATGGTCGAGGTTAGCTTTAATCAAAGCCGTTTTAAGGTGTTATCGCCTGAAGGTCACTTTGTTAGCCGAGACCTATTTAAAGCGGCTCTTGAGCGTTTCTATCAGAAGAAATCGCAAGAGAAGATAGGCTCTCGTATCCGACATTGGCAACGAGAGACAGGTTTAGATGCCACGACATACAAAATTAAAAAATTTGAAGCTCGCTGGGCTAACTGCACTGATAATGATGTATTAGAGTTTCATCCACGCTGCATGGAGTTTTCAAACAATGTCATGGACTACATCATCATCCATGAACTCTGCCATACAGTGGAGAAAAGCCACAATAAAGTATTCTGGCAATTAGTGACGAAGCACTGTCCGAATTGGAAAGAGTTGCACGCAGAAGTAGAGCATTCTGGAATGGGGTTATAGTAGAAGTATCAAAGCCAAGTATGGCTTTGATTTTTTTCTATTATTTGGCTAGCGATAACTTACTTAACTGCTTTTGCTCAGCGTGGTTAGGCGAAGATATTTCAGTACCTTGGCTTCTTGTATTATGAAAACCAGATCTACTTGAGATTTATTATCATTTATTCCCTCAAGAAAATGTGTTATAACTATTATAACGGTTATAACTATTTTAAAGTTATAAATTTAATATAAGGCTCAAGCGTTATTTTGCTTTAGCACTCTTCTAAATCTTCATTTTCCTCTCAAAAAGCAGTGCGTCAAACAGCACTTCTACTGCGCCATTCCGCACTTTCAGTGCGCTATTCGGCATTTCTACTGCGTTATTACGCACTTTCGCTATAGTGGCACATATTTTCTTATTTTAATGTTTGCTTAACGCTTAGCGACCGTCATTGAGTGTATGCTTAGGGGGATAGCGAACATAAAAGTATGTATGCTTTATCTGATGGGTTTTTATTTGAGCATATTCGTCAAAGTAGAGCGTCCTGATGCAAGAAACCCGCAACAAGTGCGGGTTAGTCTAATTCAGTTTTAGATGGGATAAGTGACCTTGTCTCTTAGCTGTCCTCTCATCTCTATCAACTCTTGAACGGTATCTTTTTTATCTTTATTTTCAATTAAAGAAACCAAGTAGTGTTCAATTTCATATCGTAAAAAAGTGATACTGCTTCCGCCCAAAGAAATGCCTGGGGGGAACTCACCACTCTTAATCTTTCGATAAATGTTTGAGCGAGACATTGGTACAAGTTTTAGTACAGCAGCGAAACTCATAAACTGTAATTGTATTTTTTGTGTTTTCATTACACGTTGCCTATTTAATAAGCAAAAGCAAAAACGATTAAAAGATAGTCGTACTTCATAAAATCATAACAGCTATTATTAACGGCTAAGTTTATATAAGTGTTTGTTTTAGTTATTATCGTTATCTTTCGCAATTTTGCTTATTATATAGGTGTGATGTTTTAAGTGCTCACAGCACTGTTTATGCTTTTGCGCATCCACATTATGGATGACTGGTTAATCGTATTATCGTCTATTTGGAGAGTAAAGTCCCATTATTGTAAATGAGGCTTGAGTCACGTTTATTTTCTTACGGATACTTGACCTGCCAGAGAGTAGAAGTTTCCCGTCTGCTTAAGAATGAAATCACTCCACCAGGACAGAATTTCTCTACGCTTTTCAACATACTCTGCACCATTGTAAATAAGTCGCACACTGTTTTTATCCATGTGCGCCAAGCACAGTTCGACTTGCTCAGGATCAAAGCGTTCAATATGTCCGAACTTCTGACAGTCATTAAGCGTGGTACTGCCAACTGATCTCAGCCCATGAGCGACTATGGTTCCGCCCAAGCCTGAGCGCTTCATTGCCATATTGACCGTTTGAGGGTTCATGTAAGGTTTTTTTCCTCCTGGTTTACAGGATGGGAAAACATATTCGGAGTCACCCGTAATAGGATGCATATAGTCTAAGATTGCTTTAGCTTGCGGACTTAATGGAATGATATGGCTATTGTTGCCCTTCATTCTGTAGCCACCAATTTTTATAATCCCTTCTACTTCGTTGTACTCATCCCAGCGTAATTTTGATATTTCGCCAGTTCGAGACAGTAGATGCAACATTAGCTCAAAAGCCGCACGAGTCGTGATTTGAATATTGCTATTCCCCATCTTCTCCATGACTTCGCCAAGGCGCTCAGGGTTAACGGTGAGTTGATTAGAAGACTTCGGTTTTGAGAAGGCATTATTAAGCGTAATAAAGTTAGCGTACTCCTTTGAACTAATGTATCCCTTAGTCTCAGCAAACTCGGCTATTTGACGAACAATCTGACAACAGCGTTTAACGGTTTCTAAGTTGCCTCGCTTTTCGATAGGTTCAAGCACTTTAACAACCAGTGGCTTCTCTATCTTTTTGATTGGTATCTTGCCAAGTTTAGGAAGTAGGTAGTTATTTAAGCGACTCTTGATGTCCTGAGTGGCTCTGCGTTTACTTTTGATGTCTTTAAGTACCGATTCAGAAACAGCGCGACCTTGCTCATCCGCTTCTTTGCGAGCTTCTTTAATCTCGTTGTCGATGCTTATCTGATCTTCACGCTCTCTCTTGACTAAGAAAAGCTCTGCTACTTGCTTGAAAGTGAAACTTTGATTCAAGTAATCATGCATTTCGTCAAAGTTACTTTCCGTCACTTTGCCATCGGTCATGATGTTCGCAATTTCAACCTTAACTTTTGGATCTAAGTCATTGGCAATCATTTCGTTCAAAGCGTAGGTTTTTCTACGAGCTTCAGCCAATGACAGGGCAGGGTATTTACCTAAACTCATCTTCGTTTGTTTCTTGGTCAGTGGGCTAGTAAATGTGAAGAGCCAATTCTTAGTGCTCCCTTTCTTACCGCTGCGAACTCGAAGGGAAAGACCTTCACCATCGCTGACAAGCAATTCGGCTTTGTTTTCTGGTAGGGTAAGATTTTTATAGTAAGTATTTTTTTTCATTGTGTTGTTCCAACTTTCTTGGGGAATAACGGCACTCCCCAAATCTCCCCAAAACTATAACCATACGTTTTGGGGAATGGAATGGGGAGAAAGAAAGTTGGAATAGGGTGGAATGGGTTGGGACTATCTGGGACAGGGAAAAGTGGTAAATAGTAGAGAATTCAGGAGTTTAAGGCATAAAAAAAGACGTCCTGAGACGTCTTAATTTAATGAATTGGTGGAGCTGGCGGGAGTTGAACCCGCGTCCAAAAATCATTCATCATTGGTACTACATGCTTAGTCGATCTTTAATTTCACCAGCAACCTGCGAACCGACACGCTAGTTAAAGGCTAACCTGAATTGTTATTCGCGCTTTTCCTCTCAGGTGGGAGAATCCGCGCTAGCTAGTTTGGGTTTGATCTCTTATTGGTCCCCGTCTTACGAGCGGAAGCTAGGGTAAGAGAGCTCTGAGCAGGTTATTAAGCTGCTAGTGCGTAGTTTTCGTCGTTTGCGACTATTTTTTTGCGGCTTTTAACGTGGCCAACCGCCCCACGGCATGCACCTCAGACTTCAAAATTCCTGTCGAATCCTAAATCAGCCCCAAGTGTTATTTGCATAGTACCAGAAAAGCATTGCCTGTCTAGCACTGTGCGTTTAAGTGCTTAAAATTAACGCAAATTACTCTTCATAATTCGTGCTTTATCTCTCGCCCAATCTTTTTCTTTCATATCAGTACGTTTATCGTGCAGCTTTTTACCTTTCGCTACGCCAACTTTAATCTTCGCCCAAGAGCGAGACCAGTAAAGCGCGGTTGCGACAAGTGTCATGCCTTCACGGTTAATACGACCGATAAGGTTATCGAGTTCTTTTCTCGACATTAGTAGTTTACGGATGCGTGTTGGGTTCGCCACGATATGAGTACTCGCTTGAGTTAGCGGAGTGATCGTCATACCACTAATGAATGCTTCGCCGTCTCTGATGTAGACGTAGCTTTCTGCGATATTGGTTTTGCCTTCACGTAGGGATTTTACTTCCCAGCCTTGTAGCTCAAGCCCCGCTTCTATCTCATCATCGATGAAATATTCGTGGCGAGCTTTCTTATTAAGCGCAATGGTATTGCTACCGGCTTTTGATTTTGATTTATTCTTTGCCATAATGGCCTCATTATACGGATTGCACCCTAGTTGGGGAATCCTTTTTATTTGCGCTCTGGCCCAATACAATTAAAATTGCAGTTTGTGTTAATGTAACGCTGTCTTTAACAGGAGTCTATATGCCAAAGGTTACTCGTTCAGCATTAGTGTCGTTTAGTGCCGACCAGATGTTCAGCTTGGTCAATGATGTTGCTCGTTATCACGAGTTTTTGCCAGGGTGTTCTGGTTCACGTGTGATCGAATCTTCAGATTCAACTATGGTGGCTTCGGTTGATGTCTCTAAAGCGGGGATCAGCAAAACATTTACTACCTCTAACCGTTTAGCGGATGGTGCTGAGATCTTGATGGAACTGGTGGACGGCCCGTTTAAAAAGCTGCAGGGTGGTTGGTACTTTACTCCGCTCGATGAGCAAGCGTGTAAGGTTGAGCTTAAGTTAGAGTTTGAATTCTCTAGCCGAATGATTGAAATGGCATTTGGTAAGGTTTTCAATGAGCTGACGAGCAATATGGTCAGTGCTTTTACTCAACGCGCGAAACAGGTTTACTAAGCCATGACTATTGAATCAGATATGATCCACGTAGAGGTTGTGTTTGCACTTCCGCACGAACAGCGTGTGTTTACCTTGGTGGTGAACAAGAACGCGACCGTTGAAGAGATCATCGCACAGTCTGGTGTTTTGGAGTTGTATCCAGAGATCGACTTAGCGAAAAACAAGGTTGGTGTGTTCAGCCGTAACGTTAAGCTAGATGCGACGGTTCGTGATAAAGACCGTATCGAAATCTACCGAGCACTGTTAGCCGATCCAAAAGAGATTCGCCGTAAGCGTGCTGAACAAGCAAAAGCGGCCGCCGCTAAATCGTAATGCCAAACAAATTTAACTTAGAAGAGAGCTCGCTGTATTGGCGAGCTTTTTTGTGCCTGTTGGTTAGACAACGCACTTAATTTGTTAGCGGATATTAAAAAGCCTGCTCGTGAGCAGGCTTTTGCGATTCATACTTTGTCGACTGATAGTTTTGTCGACCGATAGCTTTGTCGACTGATAGCTTTATCGGCTAAGAGCTTTGTTGACTGGAAAGCTTTGTTGGTTGAAAGCTAGCGAAGGCTTTCGAAGAACTCATCACTGGCTTCAAAATCACCGTTGATCGTTACTAGAGTACCTGTGGCATCAAAGTTAACGACTAGGTTTTTCTGAATAGGGTCTTCATGGCCTTTTTGGTGGTGGTAAATGTAATACCACGTATCTGGGTAGCCGTTTTCGATAAGCATTGGTGAGCCCATAACGTAACGAACTTGTGTTTTTGTCATGCCAAACTTGAGCTGATCGACAGCTTCTTGTTCAACATAGTTACCCTGATTGATGTCAATTCGATAAACCAACTTCTCTAGTAGAGAGCAACCGGTCAACATTGTTAGTGCAAGTGGAACTGCAACTAACCACTTTTTAATTCGCATAGTTTGAGATCTTTCTTCGCTAAAATACTGCCTGATAATAAACAAGCTCCAGCAAGAAGTAAAAAGCTCCTTGCGCTTTGAGCTTGTTATGACTGGCAATTTTGAATTAAGTTGCAAAATTGCCAAGAATTTTCGGTAAATTATCAGAAAGTTGCCGAATATGTAACCTAAGCTGCGATTAATAACTCTTTTGCATTGGCAAGTGTCGATTCGGTAATTTGGCTGCCACCAAGCAGTCGAGCAAGCTCTGAAACGCGTTGTTGTTCATCAAGCGTGTGCATTTGGGTCTCGGTTTTACCTGATTTCGTGTTCTTCGCAACAAACAGCTGTTGGTGACCGCAACCGGCAACTTGAGGTAAGTGCGTCACACACATCACCTGCGTAGATTCGCCCAGCTTACGCAGCATTTTTCCGACAACCGCAGCGGTTGGCCCACTGATACCCACATCGACTTCATCGAAAATCAGGCTTGGTGTATCCACTTTTTGCGCTGTAATCACCTGAATCGCTAGTGAGATTCGTGATAACTCACCACCAGAAGCCACTTTAGCAATTGGCTGCATTGGTTGGCCTGGGTTGGTCGAAACAATGAAGGTCACGTTATCCATACCCAATGGGGAAGGGTGCGTGTTGGTGTTGTTCACTTCAATGGCAAACTGCGCTTTTTCCATGCTCAGCTCGTGCATGCTTTGCGTGATCAGCTTGTTGAGCTCTTTTGCGTAACGAGTTCGAGATTTATGAAGCTTCTCTGATTTGGCAACGAACGATTGGTATTGGTTTTCTACTTCGTTTGCTAATTCTTCCAACTTTTCATCAGAGCAATCAAGCGCTTCAACTTGTTGTAATAAGTCTTGATGGTGCTTATACAGCTCTTCTGGTAACACGTGGTGCTTACGAGACATAGACATCACTTTAGAGAAACGCTCTTCAACGTAAGCCATACGACCCGGATCGACATCAATGCTGTCTAGGTAGGTTCTTAATTCGTTATTGGTCTCTTCAATCTGAATAATGGCTTCAGACAGTAAGCTCGGCAATTCAGCCAATCTTTCATCAAGCTCAGCTAACTGAATTAGGGAGTTATTGGCCGATTGCAGAATACCAAGCGCATTAACTTCTTCGCCTTCATAAATAAGCTCGATAGCTTGCTGACAGGTTGTGGCCAGTTCTCCGCTATTGGAGAGGCGCTTATGCTCTTGTTCGAGGTCTTCATATTCTTCCTCCCCAATAGACAGCTCATTTAACTCTTTGATTTGGTATTCAAGAAGTTGTTTTTGAGCTTGATTTTGCTGGCTATTTTCACGTAACTCTTTCAAGTGGTTATCGGCTTGTCGCCAGGCTTGGTAAGCATTACGTGTCGATTTCAACAGGTTCAAGTGGCCTGCGTATTGATCAAGCATGGCCATTTGGTAATCGCTCTTCATCAATTGATGGTGCGCGTGTTGACCGTGAATGTTGATCAACAGCTGCCCAAGCGATTTCAATTGTGAAAGAGGGACAGGACTGCCGTTAATGAATGCGCGAGAACGACCTTCTTTAGAGATGGTTCTACGTAATATGCATTCACCGCCATCAAGCAGCTCGTTGTCTTCTAACCAGCGGGTAGCGTGTAGATTGTTCTCAAGTAAAAAAGCAGCACTGACTTCGGTTTTTTCTTCACCTTGTCGAACCATTCCCGCATCTGATCTTCCTCCAAGACATAAGCCTAAAGCATCGATAGCGATAGATTTACCCGCACCAGTTTCACCGGTGATTGTTGTCATGCCTTTAGAAAGTTCTAGCTGTAAAGACTTAACAATAGCGAAATTATTAACACTTAGATGAGCCAGCATTTTTATTTACCTGTATAACTGAACAATACTGTATATAAGCTCAGTATATACTGTTTCTTTATACAGTAAAGTCGACAGGTGAAAATTTTTTGTGACCGTTATCAGAATTGAGTGCGTCCGTAGATCACTGAAACCACTATAGATTCCCAACTCAGTCGTTCCTCCCTCTTGAGAATGACGGTATAAGGAATTGAAGAGAAGCTAGAGCCGACGGGCTTTTTACTGGCAATAAAAAAGGCTGACGAATGTCGTCTGCCTTTCAAATTTTTGGTTGCCACTGGAGCGTTTATTCTTTTAGAACAGCTTACTCGACCAGCCTAGTTTGTTACGTAGAACATGGTAGTAGTTGTAGTCTTTAGGATGGATCAACTTAAGTACATTCGGGCTTTGGTAAATGTGGATCTCATCGCCAGGAGAAACCGGTAGCGAGATTTGGCCATCGCAGCTGACTTCCTGAGTGCCGCGGTTATCAGGCGATACGATCAACTTGATACGACGTTTTCCATCCACCACAAGTGGGCGGCTTGAAAGGGTGTGCGGGAACATTGGCACTAGTGAGATAGCATTTAGGCTCGATGATAGGATAGGGCCGCCGCCAGAAAGCGAATAAGCAGTAGAACCTGTCGGGGTTGAGACGATCAAGCCATCAGAGCGCTGTGAGAAGGCGAAGCTGTCATCGATATACACCTCGAACTCGATCATGTGCGCGACTTGGCCGGGGTGCAGTACAGCCTCATTAAGGGCTGCATTGTGGCTTTTTATCTGGCCGTGACGATGAATTTCAGTTTCAAGTAAGAAGCGCTCTTCTTCCATGAACTCCCCCTTAAGCACATCAGTCAGCGCGCTCTGGAAGTTTTCAGGGTTGAGATCGGTTAGGAAACCAAGATTACCTCGGTTAACACCTATCACTGAAATGTCGAAACGTGACAAAATTCTAGCGGCACCGAGCATATTTCCATCACCACCCACAACAATTGCGAGATCGGCACGTTTACCCAATTCAATCAGGCTAGAAAAATGTTCTTGTGGGATATCGTCCAAAATGCTGGAGAGCCTATCATCAACAAACACTTGATAACCCTCAGTACTTAACCACTGATAGAGCTCTCTATGAGTCTGAATTGCTTGCTGATCTCGAGGTTTACCAATAATTGCGATGACTTCAAATGGCTTTTTCATAACGTTTCCAAACGAATTAGGCTTGAATCAAAATTCTTCATCCCCATAATAAAGGCAAGTTGAACGTCTATGCGAGTGTTTTATATCAATTTGAGGCGCAAACACGCCTGTCACTGGCATTGAAAACGAATTCTGGAGATATCATGAGCAACGAAGAAAACAAAGTAACCGAAGAAGAGCTAGATCAGATCATTGCTGAAGCTGAGAAAGTTGAAGAAGCTGAACTGAATGAAGACGCGGCTGATGAGCAGGAATCAAAAATTGCTCAACTAGAAGCCGCACTGCTTTCTAGTGAGTCTAAAGTGAAAGAGCAGCAAGATTCTGTTCTTCGCGCAAAGGCTGAAGTTGAGAATATGCGTCGTCGTACTGAGCAAGAAGTGGATAAAGCACGTAAATACGCGCTAAACAAATTCGCTGAAGGCCTACTACCTGTTATCGATAACCTAGAGCGTGCAGTACAAGCTGCAGATGCTGAGAACGAAGCGGTTAAGCCGATTCTTGAAGGTGTTGAGCTAACTCACAAAACGTTCGTAGATACAGTGGCTAAATTTGGTCTTACAGAGATCAACCCTGAAGGTGAAGCATTCAACCCTGAATTCCACCAAGCCATGTCTATTCAAGAAAGCCCAGACCACGAGTCAAACACTGTGATGTTTGTTATGCAGAAAGGCTACGAGCTTAACGGCCGTGTTATTCGCCCTGCAATGGTAATGGTTGCTAAGTAATTGAGTAGCCGCTTGCTAAGCAGTTGATTATTGCAGTTGCGAAGTAAGACAATAGCGGCGACAAAACAATTCACTGGTTAACGTGAAATGAAAAGAGAGGCATATGCCTCTCTTTTTTTATGCCTGTAACTTGAGAGTCCACGTGAATAGTCACCAAAATCGCATTAAGAATGTCGTTCTTTTTATTTTATCCAGAACAGTGATTTAGAGTTTTATATTATGAAACTGGTTGTTAATGAAGAAATGTTTTGATGTCACACTTGTAATGTTTTTGTAAATAAATGCTTTTAATTGTTACCTTTGTATGTAAAATCCACTGCAATATAGCGATTTGGGTCGCATATATAACTATAAAAGTACAATTTTTAAACACAACAAACTGGAGAAGAACGATGGACAAATCGCTCTCAAGTAAGATTTTTGTAGGCTTGTTTGCCGGCCTTATTATTGGTACTGCTATTCAGTACCTATTCAGCGGCATTGCTATTTTTGATACGTACCTACTCGGCGCTGCTGAAGGTGCTGGTGGTATGTTCGTATCACTTATCAAGTTGCTTGTAGTACCTCTTGTATACGTATCTATTGTTTGCGGTATCGTTGAGCTAAAAGATATTCGTTCATTCGGTCGTCTTGGTGGTAAAACCTTTGGTCTTTACATTATTAACACCATCATCGCGATTTCTGCAGCGCTAACGATTGGTCTTATTTTCCAACCGGGTGCTGGTGCGAATCTAGCGGGTACAGTTTCTGAGACAATTGCGCTTACAACAACTGAAACGCCAGATATCTTCTCTCTTGTTGTTAATATCGTTCCTAGCAACCCTGTAGAAGCATTTGCAAGCGGAGACATGCTGCAAATCATCTTCATGGCTATTCTGACTGGTCTTGCTATCCAAGCTCTTGATTCTCGTGGTGGCCCAGCTATCAAGACATTCAAGATGGCTAACGAAATCATGATGAAGCTTATCGGCCTAGTAATGAGCCTTGCGCCATACGGTGTATTTGCTCTGATGATTCAATTAGGTGCAACACTTGATGCAAACACGCTAATGTCAGTTGCTGGCTATGTAGCGCTTGTTGTGGCAATGCTTGTGTTCTGGATCTTCTTCTTCTACCCAATGATGGTTGGTTCATTCACTGGTATTTCTCCAAAGCAGTTCCTACGTGCAACTCGTGAGCAAATCCTTTTCTCACTATCGACGGCAAGTTCGAACGCGACGATTCCAGTAACAATGCGTACTCTGACGGACAAACTGAACGTATCTAAGTCAGTGGCAGGTTTCGGTGTACCACTAGGTGCAACAATGAACATGTCTGGTGTATCTATCTACATCGCACTAGCAACTATGTTCGTAGCAAACGCATTCGGTCAGCCAATCAACACTGCTGATATCTTTACTCTAGGTCTAACTATCTTGCTACTGTCTATCGGTGCTGGTGGTGTTCCTGGTGGTGGTGTGGTTATGGTCGGTGTTCTATTGCACCAACTAGGTTTGCCACCAGAAGGTCTAGCGATTGTTGCTGCTGTTGACCGTATCTGTGACATGTTCTGTACTTCTTCTAACGTTGTTGGTGATACTGCGGTTAACACTATCGTAGCGAAATCTGAAAACGAAATCGGCGTTGAAGCTAACGAAGAAGCTGAACTAAAGAAAGCAGAAGCATAATCAAAAACTTTTCCTCTATAGATGCAATCTAAGTGGAAAGCCTGAATAGATAAACGGAGCCTAAGTGGCTCCGTTTTTTATTGGGTGATCAACCCAGTTATGGGGCTCACATTAAGGTAATGAGATGTATTCGTGTCTAATCATTCCTTTTATTAAAATAAATGTGAAAAAATCCAGTATCCCCCTTGAAAAGGCTTCGTGAGCCCTTATCTATGGTGCATACGAAAGCAAAATACATTTGCATTTAAATTTTGTGTATTAGGGTTGAATCCCTGATTACTACCCCCCACATAGTGGGTATAGCAAAAAACTAAATAGAATTTATTCGGAGAAAGCCTGATGGGTCGAATCATTGGTATTGATTTAGGTACTACTAACTCTTGTGTTGCTGTTCTTGACGGTGACAAACCACGCGTATTAGAAAATGCTGAAGGCGAACGCACAACAGCATCGGTAATCGCATACACTGAAGGCGAGACGCTAGTTGGTCAACCTGCGAAACGTCAAGCTGTTACTAACCCTCAAAACACGCTATACGCGATTAAGCGTCTAATCGGTCGTCGTTTTGAAGATGAAGAAGTTCAACGCGATATCGAAATCATGCCTTTTAACATTGTTAAAGCTGATAACGGTGATGCATGGGTTGAAGCGCAAGGCCAAAAAATGGCTGCTCCTCAAGTATCTGCTGAAGTTCTTAAGAAAATGAAGAAAACAGCTGAAGACTTCCTAGGCGAAGAAGTAACTGGCGCAGTAGTAACTGTTCCTGCTTACTTCAACGATGCTCAACGTCAAGCAACGAAAGATGCTGGCCGTATCGCTGGTCTAGATGTTAAACGTATCATCAACGAACCTACTGCTGCTGCTCTGGCTTACGGCCTAGACAAGCAAGGTGGTGATCGCACTATCGCTGTATACGACCTTGGTGGTGGTACATTCGATATCTCTATCATCGAAATCGATGAAGTAGAAGGCGAGAAGACTTTCGAAGTTCTTTCAACTAACGGTGATACTCACCTTGGTGGTGAAGATTTCGATAACCGCATGATCAACTACCTAGTAGATGAGTTCAAGAAAGAGCAAGGTATCGACCTTAAAGCTGATCCACTAGCAATGCAGCGTGTTAAAGAAGCAGCAGAAAAAGCGAAAATCGAGCTTTCTTCTACTACTCAAACTGACGTAAACCTACCTTACGTTACTGCTGATGCGACTGGTCCTAAGCACATGAACATCAAAGTGACTCGTGCGAAGCTTGAGTCTCTAGTTGAAGACCTAGTTCAACGTTCTCTTGAGCCACTAAAAGTTGCTCTAGCAGATGCTGACCTATCTGTAGGCGAAATCACTGACGTTATCCTAGTTGGTGGTCAGACTCGTATGCCTATGGTTCAAGCTAAAGTAACTGAGTTCTTCGGTAAAGAGCCACGTAAAGACGTGAACCCTGACGAAGCTGTTGCAATGGGTGCTGCTGTTCAAGGTGGTGTACTAGCTGGTGAAGTTAAAGACGTTCTTCTTCTAGACGTTACTCCTCTATCTTTCGGTATCGAAACGATGGGCGGTGTAATGACTAAGCTTATCGAGAAAAACACAACTATCCCTACTAAAGCGGATCAAGTGTTCTCTACAGCTGAAGACAACCAAAGCGCAGTAACTATCCACGTTCTTCAAGGTGAGCGTAAGCAAGCGACTTACAACAAGTCTCTTGGTCAGTTCAACCTAGAAGGTATCCAACCAGCACCACGTGGCATGCCACAAGTTGAAGTAACATTCGACCTAGATGCTGACGGTATCCTGAACGTATCTGCTAAAGATAAAGCGACAGGTAAAGAGCAGAAGATCACTATCCAAGCATCAGGCGGTTTGTCTGAGGAAGAGATCGAAGCAATGGTTCAAGAAGCAGAAGCTAACAAAGAAGCTGACAAGAAGTTCGAAGAGCTAGTAACTGCACGTAACCAAGCTGACCAAATGATTCACGGCACTAAGAAGCAAGTAGAAGAAGCTGGTGAAGCTCTACCTGCAGACGAGAAAGCTAAAATCGAAGCAGCTATCGAAGCTCTAGAATCAGTTAAGTCTGGTGACGACAAAGAAGCTATCGACGCTAAAGTTCAAGAACTTATGCAAGCAGCTCAAAAGCTAATGGAAATTGCTCAACAGAAAGCTCAAGCTGAACAAGCTGGTGCTGACGCTGGTGAACAACCTAAGCAAGATGACGACGTTGTTGATGCAGAGTTTGAAGAAGTTAAAGAAGACAAAAAATAATTTTTCGTCGCTATAACACGTGATTTCTGCGTCGAAGGTACTCACTTACACTTGCCTCTTTATTGGCTAAGAAAGTCCGTGCCTTCTCCTTGAACTAACGTGTTTTAGCTTAGAAAAAGTCGTTTTTCGATTTCTAAAGATACGGGCGTCAGAGGTAACTCTCACGCCCGTAAATTTGTATTTAGACTTGTCGATCTAGATAATAGCTTTATTCGGCATTTCAGCCGGCAGAACTTTTATCTAGATTGATACATAGACTACTGAAGTGATCATTCGGTAGTAGCAATTATTTGGTGACCTAGAACATGTCAAAACGTGATTTTTACGAAGTATTAGGCGTAAGCCGCGATGCATCAGAGCGCGATATTAAAAAAGCGTACAAACGCTTAGCGATGAAATTCCACCCGGACCGTAATCAGGGTGATGACAGCGCAGCAGACAAATTTAAAGAAGTAAAAGTAGCGTACGAGATCTTAACCGATGCTCAAAAGAAAGCAGCTTATGACCAATACGGCCACGCAGCTTTTGAACAAGGTGGCATGGGTGGCGGCGGTTACGGCGGCGGTGGCCAAGGTGACTTCGGCGATATCTTCGGTGATGTGTTTGGCGATATCTTTGGCGGCGGTCGTCGCGGTGGTGGTCAAGCGCGTGCACAACGTGGTTCTGATTTGCGTTACAACATGGAGCTTTCTCTAGAAGAAGCCGTTCGTGGTGTATCTAAAGAAATCGAAGTACCAACTCTTGTAGAGTGTGATATTTGTGACGGTAGCGGCGCGAAAGCGGGTTCTTCTGCACAAACGTGTGGTACTTGTCATGGCCACGGCCAGGTACAAATGCGCCAAGGTTTCTTTGCGGTTCAACAGACTTGTCCTACTTGTAACGGTAAAGGCAAGATCATCAAAGACCCATGTAACTCATGTCATGGTCAAGGTCGCAAGCAGAAGACGAAAACGCTTAACGTTAAGATCCCAGCAGGTGTTGATACTGGTGATCGCATTCGTCTATCTGGCGAAGGCGAAGCAGGGGAGCACGGCGCTCCAGCTGGCGACTTGTACGTACAAGTACACGTAAAAGAGCACAACATCTTTGAGCGTGACGGCAACAACCTTTACTGTGAAGTGCCAGTAAGCTTCTCTATGGCTGCTTTAGGTGGTGAAGTTGAAGTTCCAACACTAGATGGTCGTGTAAACCTTAAAGTGCCAGAAGAAACACAAACGGGCCGTATGTTCCGTATGCGTGGCAAAGGCGTGAAAGGCGTTCGTGGCGGCGGTGTGGGTGACCTAATCGTTAAACTAGTGGTTGAGACACCGGTTAAGCTAAGCTCTCGTCAGAAAGAACTATTACGTGAATTCGAAGAAACATGTTGTGGTGAAGCGGCAAGCAAGCACAAGCCAAAGTCTGAAGGTTTCTTCAGCGGTGTTAAAAACTTCTTCGATGACCTAACTAAGTAATTGATAGTGATTTGAAATTTTTAAAGCCTGCCAGTGTGCAGGCTTTTTTGTATCTGTAGATCAGAGAAGAAAGAGTCGAGATTTCTCAGATAAATTATCGAGCCCTTTGGTGGTTGTTCTTGTTACTTCCAACACGCTTCTGGCTCTGAAACACCCGAGTGGTGTAATTCCAATATATCGGTAATCGAATCTAAACATCCATCATTCACTTGCTGTGAAAGTGGTTCTGCTTGAATGGCATAGGTTGTACTACTCGCCGAAATCGCTAACGTGTATCGGCTGGTGTCGGTATCGCAAAACAAACATGTCCCTCCGGAAATAATATTCTCCGCTGCGGATGCATAGTTTCCCGTGTACAGCGTCTCCATTTCCAATTGTATCTTTGTCATATCAGCTATCGCGGTGACTCGGTGCGCTTTAATTACATGGCTCGTATAACTTGGATAGGCAATGGCACCAAGTATCCCCACGATGGCGATAGCGATCAATAATTCGATCAATGTCATCCCCCTAATGCTTAAGTTGTTGTTGTTGCATATATTTCTTCGAATCATCGCGAGTAGTTTCCTTTAATATCTCTGCCTATTTTTCTCCGGTGGTAGCATCGGCGCAAGATTAAATACGGTTACGAGCAGTATTACATAGGAAATTGGGAAATGACTCGCGGGTTTACTTTAATAGAGCTGTTAATCACGGTGTCGGTGTTATCGATACTGATAGCGACGGCTGCCCCGAGTTTTAGTTCAGTAACGCAAACCGTGAAGATGCAGCGATTGGCTGGCGAGTTGAATGGTTTTCTTATTCAGGCTAAGTCAGAGTCAGTAAAAAGGAATCAAGATCTTTGGGTTCATTTCTCGATGGATAAAAATGAAGAGCAATCTACAGGGGAGTGGAGTCTGTTGTTGAAGCCGACCGAAGATCTCTCCGGCGAAACGCTGGTGATGCTATCGGGTCAACCGTTTCGAGATGTCTCGTTTTCTCATAACTACACAGGCGCAAGAATTAGCTTTGAGAGTGTGAGAGGAAGGCCAGCAAGAGGGACGATTTACCTTTCTCCTAATACAGCTTCAACCGATCGGATGTTGATCAAATTATCCAGTCCACCGGGGCGAATTAAGGTGTGCGGTGAATCGAGTGCACAGTATGGCTATGATGCCTGTTAAATCGACAGCGGTAGCTCCTAGCAGGCAGCAAGGCACATCATTAATTGAGTTAATGGTGGCGTCTGTGATTGGTGTGTTCGCGATTTCGATTATCGGTAGTGTCTTTATAACAGGGCAGAGAATAGCCAAAGACAAAGGCATTGAATTATTGCTGCTACAAAACCTAACAAGCACGATGCAGGTGATGAAGGAGGATATCCAACGGGCGGGCTGATGGCTCTAATGGTTACTCAATCAAGCTGTCTGGAGCGAGTAACACCATCCAAGTGAGTGGCGGTGTTGCCGTTGGGTTTGTCTATTTCAGAGAGGGCTCGAACGGAAACAAAGATAATCGAAATATCGTTTATCGGAAAGATGGAACCAAGCTACAAATTTGTGAGAAGGGCACCACTGTATCTGAGGCGATTCCTATTTTTAATCAGGTTACTGGATGTTACTCACTTTTCGATGACAGCCTGATCGAGGTAGACGCATTCAGCGTTGATGCTCAGTTATTAGAGCTGAACTCTATTAAAACCACGTTTACCGATATCAGCATTACGGCTTCAATTCCAACCGCAGGTGTTACCAAATCGGTTTCGGTTTCCGTTAAACAAAGGAACTGGCAATGATGGTGTTTAGAAAGCAACGCGGCGTGGTGACCTTGTTGATCACATCGGTGCTTTTAGTTGGTGCTTTAGTGGTGACGTTAGGCACGTATCGCAGTGTGTTTCATCAAATTAAAGTGGCTCAGAATGAGGTGCAAGGAAGGCAAAATCACTGGCGTTCAGAAGGTGGTTTAGAGTGTACTTATTCCTATCTACGTGAGCTCGATAAAACCGTTTTAGATATCAAAGATGCCAGTGCACGCCATGCCGACTTTTCTGATTGGTGTTCTCCATATGACAACGCCCCCCAAATTGAGGTTTCGGATAGTGCGAGTTCCATTGCTTATATTGTTGCATCTACAACCGATACACAGCTGCTATCTAAAACCATTCGTGAGAGCTCTCAGTTAGGAAGTGGGGCGATTCAATCAACAGGGCCGATTGAGATCATCGGTACATTGAGCCTGAAGCCTACAGTTAAAGAAGAACCGATCAATGGTAATGAATATGAATGCGTGAGTGTTACTTTTGCCGACCTTTTTACTTACCAATACGATTCAACACATGGTGATTCAGGACAAACGTTAGGCTTAGAAGTGCTCGACCCAAGTGCGGATGGTCCGTTTTCTGGTTTTGATGGCGTGTGTGATAGCGACTATAAGACGGAGATCCCTAAAGGCAGTTCGGGAAGTAGTTATTCAATCTATGCGCCTGATTCCTATCAAGGAACGAATCCGCTTCCCTTCAAAAAAGATTTTAATCCTGATCCTAATATGAACCCGTTTTATACCTTTTTTGGTATCGCTAAAACGGATCAAAATATTGTCGACTTATCTCAAGACACTGACCTTTTTAAGCACGTACAGATACTGAATGCGACAGAGTGTGGCACCGAAATCATGGACCATTTTACTCCTGGGCAAACCAAGGGATTGTGGGTTGAGGGAAATTGCCATATCAATTCAGCGGTTGCCGCCGCCAACAATCAATCTCAACTTCTAGTGATTCAAGATGGTGTGCTCGCGTTAAATGGTGCCATGACTTACAACGGTGTGATTTATCCTTTGGTCGATTATCAAAAGAGTCATATTAAAACTCGTATAGATGACTTCTGGGAAGCGCTTGTTACTCCTAATGTATTTGCACCTTTTATCAAAGACATCGATGACGCTACCGTCCTGAAAAAAAGTGTCGGGATTCAATTTGCTTCTGGTTTACCTTCAGGTGGCCTTATCTTCGATTCGCCACTTGGGGTGACAACGATTGTGGGTGATATGGATTTGGATTTTCGTTCAGAATCTAATCCGAGTGATCCGCCTTCTATTTATCAATGGAAGCGAGGATCATGGAATGACTTCTAAACAACGTGGTTTCAGTTTGATAGAGGTGCTTATCTCTTTTTTGCTCATCGGTGTTGCTTCGTTAGGGTTGGTTAAGCTGCAAGTTTATGCGGAGCAAAAGTCGGACCTTGCGCTTCACAGTGTAGAGGCACTTCACTTTGCTGAAAGGCAAATGGAATATTATCGAACGCGAGTCTCGGATGTGAGTGGGGCAGTAGGACTTATTCCTTTTTCGCAACTCAATCAAGCGAACTATTGTCTCAACACGACAAGCTCAGATCCTTTATCCGGTTTGTCGGACTCTGGGTATGCGATGACTTGTGAGGTGGAGAATGCTGCTGGCGCTTTGTCGGGAGCGTTAAAAAGCATTACTGTTTCCGTTGCATGGCAAGATCGTATGAACCGTTCGCAAAGCATTTACCTCGAGACTATGCTCTCCAAATACAGTGAGTTTGATTGATCTATTAAGCAAACGTTTACTGCATGCCAAGGCCTACGCATCACCTTTACTGATAGTTTTCACTCCTCGGACATTGTTTACGTGCCAGTTAAAACTCTGTATATGGAATGGTGTTTTTTGTGTTTTTATATTGTTGCTGTTGTACAGTATTTTTGCAAAATATGTCTCCATTTATGGAAAATGATGTGGAACCTTGTGCTTTTTAACAGCGACTTTAATAGAATATGTGCTGTACCAATAGGCCATGGTCAAAACTTTTATTAGGCCTAAACAAACAACATCATATATGGAGTTACAATGAGTAACCAAGCTGTAAAAAAAGCACCATCGACTGAGAAGATCAGTGGGATGGACCGCTTTCTAAACTTCATTGAACGCGCCGGCAACAAAATTCCAGACCCTGCAATTCTGTTCTTCTGGGCTCTAGTTATCGTATGGGTAGCATCTGCACTTTTATCGAATCTTTCATTCGACCTAATCAACCCTCAAACGGGTGCTGCTCTAGAAGTAAACAACCTATTAACTGGTGAAGCGCTTGCTAGCTTCCTAGCGAATATGGTTACCACGTTCACAGGCTTCGCACCGCTAGGCATCGTACTTGTTGCTATGCTAGGTGTTGGCGTTGCTGATTCTTCAGGCTTCATTACGACTGGCCTTAAGAAGATGCTGAACTTCACGCCAGCTAAGCTATTAACGCCTATGCTAATCCTTGTTGCTATCGTGTCTCACACAGCAGCAGATGCAGGTTACGTTCTAGTAATCCCTCTTGGCGGTATCATCTTCCACGCAGCGGGTCGTCACCCTCTAGCGGGTATTGCAGCAGCGTTTGCTGGTGTATCAGGTGGTTTCTCAGCGAACTTCATTCCTTCAGGTATTGACCCGCTACTAGCAGGCTTCACTCAAACAGCGGCAAACGTTCTTGACCCTGCATACGTGGTTAACCCTCTAGCGAACATTTTCTTTACTGGTTTGTCTTCAGTTCTCATTGTTGGTATCGGTTGGTACGTGACAGAGAAGATCATTGAACCTCGCCTTGCAAAAACTCCAGTAGATGAAGATGCTGAACAAGCACCTGATCTAGGTACGTTCACAGCGATTGAATCTAAAGCATTCAAATTCGCTGGTTGGGCAATGGTTGCAGGTATTGGTCTGCTTATC
Source organism: Vibrio sp. SG41-7 (assembly GCF_014164465.1). Taxonomy (NCBI): domain Bacteria; kingdom Pseudomonadati; phylum Pseudomonadota; class Gammaproteobacteria; order Vibrionales; family Vibrionaceae; genus Vibrio; species Vibrio sp. SG41-7. Next base: position 26,290 of record NZ_JACJFF010000001.1, read on the forward strand.
GCAGCTTTGGTTCCTGAAAACTCAGCACTTCGTTCGCCTGAAGGTGAACTAACGGCGTTCTCAGCACCAGTAATGAAGTCTATCGTTCCTCTGATCTTCATTCTGTTTATTATTCCGGGTATCGTCTACGGCCGTGTTGCGGGTACATTCAAGAATAGTAACGATGTTATCAAAGCGATGTCTGAGACAATGGCAACGATGGGCGCATACATTGTAATGTCGTTCTTCTGTGCTCAGTTCCTATCTGCATTCGCTCAATCAAACATCGGTACTATGCTGGCGCTTTACGGTGCTGAAGGCTTGAAAGCGATGGATCTTCCGGGTGAAGCAACGGTTGTTGGTATGATTCTACTAACGGCTGCAGTTAACCTTCTTGTAGGTTCTGCTTCAGCTAAGTGGGCACTGATTGGTCCTATCCTAGTTCCTATGCTAATGGTTGTGGGTATCTCCCCAGAGCTATCTCAAGCGGCTTACCGTGTAGGTGACTCAGTGTCTAACATCATCTCTCCACTAATGGTGTTCTTCCCACTGGTTGTTGTTTACTGTCAACGCTACGTTAAGTCGACAGGTATCGGTACTCTAGCTTCTTTAATGATGCCATTCTCGATTGCTATGCTAATCGGTTGGTCTATCTTCTTGCTAGGTTACTGGGCTCTTGGTATCCCGCTAGGTATCCAAGCTCCTTACACTTACACAATGTAAGATAAGTAAAGCTAAGAAAAGCCAAACGAACTAACATAAAAATCATCGAAGCCCGCACCGAAATGTGCGGGCTTTTTTTCGCCATCTTTTTCCGTTTTTTTTATCCAAGATTTTTATAGCCAAGACTTTTTATATCCCAAACTTTCTATATCGAAAACTTTTTATATTCAAAATAAAGGCACTCAGCTTATACTCCGGATCACGGCTAATTGTTGGCCGGTAAAATTAGGAAATCCAAACCACATGAAGATTCTGCTTTTAGTAGGGTTAATTGTTTTAAATGGTCTGTTTGCCATGTCAGAGATTGCATTGGTAGCAGCAAAAAATAGTCGGCTGAAACGCTTAGCCGAAAAACATCGCTCCGCTCAGGTTGCTCTTGAGCTCAAAGAAAACCCAACCCGCTTCCTTTCAACCATTCAAATCGGTATTACTGTAATCGGCCTACTCAGCGGTATTGTGGGCGAGGCGACGCTCTCTGCGCCACTGGCCGTTCAACTTGAGCTATGGGGATTCGACCCAACACAAGCGAATATCTTGTCTACCGCGGTAGTCGTTGTCGGTATTACTTACTTCGCGATTGTTGTGGGTGAGCTAGTGCCAAAGCGTTTTGCTCAATCCCAAGCTGAAAACATTGCTGTGTTAGTCGCGCTGCCAATCTTCTGGTTATCTAAAATCGCGACGCCGTTTGTGTTTGCGTTGTCTGCATCAACCGAAGGTATTCTCAAGTTAATGGGGCGTGGTGGTGAAGAAGACAGTGTGACTGAAGACGATATTCATGCACTCGTGAAAGAGGGCTCTGAATCAGGTGTGATAGAGCGTGGCGAGCAAGAGATGATTCGCAATATCTTACAGCTTGATGATCGCCTTGTGAGCTCGTTGATGACGCCACGCCGAGACGTCGACTTTCTAGATATTGAGCAACCTGTAGAGCAGATATTTAAGAAACTGCGCTCTTCAAAGCACAGTGTATTTCCATTATGCCAAGACCATCTCAATAAAGTGGTCGGTACGGTGTCGTCCAAAGCCTTGCTGAATCAGGCGGGCAATTTAAGTATTCAAGTCATCATGGGGCTGTCTAAGTCGCCGATCTATGTTCCAGAATCGATGAAGGCACTGCGGCTACTTGGCTATTTTAAAGAGTCGGGTACCGAGATGGCTTTCATTGTTGACGAGTATGGCGATGTGCAAGGCCTTGTGACTCATTACGATATTCTTGAAGCGATTGCAGGTGAGTTATCCAATAACCCCAATGACCTATGGACAGAGCAAGTGGAAGACGGGTTGCTGGTGGATGGATTAATCCCTATCAGTGAGCTCAAGAACCGTTTAGAGCTGTCAGAATTGGAAGGGGAAAGCGAAGGCTTCCAAACATTGAATGGCCTTGTGACTTGGTTAATCGGGCGTTTACCCGATACGGGAGAAGTCGTTCAGTGTCAGCAATGGCAGTTTGAAATTATCTCGGTCGAGAACAACCGTATTGTGAGTGTGAAAGCGACAAAAATAGTCAATGAGCTAGGCGATGCTGTTAGTTAGATAAGCCGCTAGCTAGAGATTAAACGAACAAGCCAACGCTTGTTGTTCATTATCTCTTTATTGTTCATAATCACTAAGATTAGGTATGCTTCTCCGCATACCTTTTTTTGTTCTTATCCTTTGTTTTCTGGAGTTCCCTTTGTCAGACCATCAATTCACCCCTCAAGATGAAATCTTCATGCGACGCGCCATTGAGGTTGCTAAGCAAGCTGAGAAAGAGGGAGAGGTTCCCGTTGGTGCCGTGTTGGTAAAAGAGGGTGAGATTATTTCTGAAGGTTGGAACCGTTCTATTGGAAGCCACGATGCCACGGCACACGCAGAAATCGAAACCTTGCGTAAAGCTGGGCAAGCTTTAGAAAACTATCGCTTACTCGATACCACCTTATACGTCACGCTTGAGCCTTGCCCAATGTGTGCAGGCGCCTTGTTACACAGCCGAGTAAAGCGCATTGTGTTTGGGGCTCCTGACTTAAAAGCGGGTGCAGCAGGTACGGTGTTAAATCTCTTTGAAAGCCAAGCCTCATACCACTATGCAGACGTGGAAAATGGTTTGTTAGAACAAGAGTGCCGTGAGCAACTGCAAGCGTTTTTCAAGCGTCGTAGAAAAGAGATAAAAGAAAAACGAAAGCAAGACCGTCTGTTGGAAGAGCAGTGTTTAGAATCTGACAAGGCAAGTAATAAGAATAAGGTCAGTAACAAGAACAAGGTCTGTAACAAAAACAAGGTCTGTAACAAAAAATAGCAGTAAGCTTTCGGCACTCTCTATCGCAAGAGTGCCGCAAAAAACTTACTCGGTATATTTACTCAGAAAGTATCTGCATGAAAGCACGGTTGCGCCAAATGATTTTCTTCTTATTATTTGAAAGCATACGCTTACGACGGTTTGCAGCAACGGTCTTATCAAGGCGCTTCGATTTCAGTTTACTCTTCATCATTTCAACGATTTCCTATTTGTCGTCTGGCTTTGTAATTATGACTTCAGTTTTAATTATAGTGGTTCTTTGTTTATGAGCTCTGTCGCGAACTTAGCGATACTTTTTGAGTGACCATTCGTAATGGCCAATGTCTGAGTACAACAGAACATCATGGCGCTTATGGTGTGTCGTTATAAAGTTCGATTGTTACTGCAATATGACACCTCAAATTTAACGGTCACTTTGCTGGTTTAGTTTCTCAATGCGAACTAGCCAATACGAACCAGTGGCTCATGTATAAAAAAAAGAGCAACGCTATATAGCATTGCTCTTTTTTATTTATTTGGAAGACTCAGCTTCATCGACAGCGGATTCAGCCGCACTGATTGTCGATTCAGCGCCCGAGATCTCTAAAGGTGGGATAACCACCAACCCTTCAAGGCTCGCTTCTTCCTCTTTATTACGCTTATTCACATGGCCGATAATGCTTTGGTAATAACGGCGAATGTTCTCAACGTAATTCCTTGCTTCATCACCACGCGCATAACCGTAACGAGTTTTACTGTAGTACTTCTTCTGTCTTAGCAGAGGCAGCCTGTCTTTCACATCACCCCAAGCGTCAGGATCACCGCCTTGTGCTTTGGTTAAGCGACGAGCATCCATCATGTGCCCGTAACCTACGTTATATGAGGCAAGCGCAAACCAGATCTTTTCGTGTTGAGTGATTGAGTCGGGCACTCGGTTAACGATACGACGCAGGTATTCAACCCCGCCTTGTACCGACTGTTTAGGGTCAAGACGATTGGTCACACCAACGCTTTTCGCGGTTGGTAGCGTCAACATCATCATGCCTCGAACACCAGTAGGAGAACGTGCGACAGGGTTCCAGTGTGACTCTTGGTATGCCAAAGCAGCAATCAAGCGCCAATCAAATTCTTGCGAATATTTTTGAAATAGTGGAGACCATTTTGGCAGCTTGCTATCCAATGCACGGATAAAGGCACGAGTATCGACATAATCGAAGGTGCCGATATGGCCAATATATTTTTCTTCCAGTGAAGCGAGCTCACCAGACTGCTTTAGGTTACCGAAAAACTCAATCAGCAGCGCATAAAGGCTTTCATCTTCAGACTTCTGTAAATACCAAGAGATCGGTTGGTCTTCTGTAAGTTCAAAAGCCAAAGCCACGTCAGGGTATAAACGTTGTGCGAGTGACAGCTCAATCGAATCCGCCACAGTAAACAAGCGTTCGCCAGTCGACACTTCTTTTAGCAGGTCGTTGATATCAGCATTGCCGATCGCATCGTAGATAAAGTCATCGTGTGTGTTTTGCAGCTGTTTTAGTGTTGGCTCAAAGTGTGAGTCTTTCACTACAACCAAAGATGGCGTCAATGTGTCAGTAGTCGCTACCTCTTCTGATTCAGTTTGTGCTTTTACGAAATCAGCCTGACGTTCATTCTCGAACTTGATCAGTTGCTCAAGGTTTCTTGGTCGCCACTGGCCTTTTTTGTACACGACCTGCTGGCTTACATAGTAATAAGCGGGCGCGGAGCGATAGGCACGTGTCAGGTTGCTGTTTTGTGTTAACCCCGTTGCGATAAGATCGATCTCGCCTTTCTTTAACGCAGGAAATAGGCCGGATAGACGGTAAGCAGGTTTAACCTCAAGCTTTACACCAAGCTCTTCTGCAAACTCGCGAGCTAACTCGTAGTCCAAGCCAGCAGGACCATCTGGACCGATGTAATAAGAGAGTTGGTTATTCAGGGTGCCGACACGAAGAACGCCACGCTCTCGTATCTGCTCAAGGACACTTTTAGGTTCAGATTCAATCTGGCATCCAGCCAACCCAAAAAGGGCAATAGCGAGCAGAAGGAACTTAGACGAAAAGATGAGCGTAAATTTAGGCATCAAAATGAAATCTCGAAAAGTGGAAGCCCCTTTATACCAAACCCCGCAAGGCTGGCAAAGCAGGTTTATTTAAACAGTTGTAAAAGTGGTGATAAATGCAGCAAAAGTACCATTTACACCGAAAGATAAAAAAAATAACGCAAACGGTTGCTTTTGGTGTTACGTCACAAAAAGAAATGCTTTATAATGCGCTCGCATTGAAGAGGTGGAATCGGCATAGGTTTGGCAACCTTCGGGAATAGCTTCGAAGAAAACAGTTAGGTTGTTCCTATAACCCACTGAATTTATTCCAATACTACCTTAATCAACTGCATAAGAGACGTAAGCACATGAGAATTTTGCGTGGCTCCCCAGCTCTATCTGAGTTTCGTGTTAACAAGCTTTTAGAGCTTTGTCGTGAATTAAGCTTACCTGTAACAGGTATTTACGCTGAGTTTGCCCACTTTGCTGATCTAACGGCAGACCTAGATGAGTCTGAAGTTGAGAAGCTAGAAAAGCTACTGACTTACGGTCCAACGATTGAAGAGCATGAACCTGAAGGTTTATTGCTGCTTGCAACGCCACGCCCGGGCACTATCTCGCCTTGGTCTTCAAAATCAACAGATATCGCACACAACTGCGGACTGGCTAAAGTGTCACGTCTAGAGCGCGGTACTGCTTTCTACATTGAAACCTCTTCTGAACTTTCTGAGCTTCAACTTGTTGAGCTGAAAGCAATCCTGCACGACCGTATGATGGAAGTGGTTTTCACTGACTTCGAGTCAGCGGCGGCACTATTTACCGTGGCTGAGCCTGCTCCTTATGCGGAAGTTGACCTACTAACTGGTGGACGTAAAGCGCTTGAACAAGCAAACGTTACCCTAGGTCTAGCACTTGCAGAAGACGAAATTGATTACCTTCTTGAAAGCTTCACTGAGAAGCTAGGTCGTAACCCAACTGACATCGAGCTAATGATGTTTGCACAAGCGAACTCAGAGCACTGTCGTCACAAGATCTTTAACGCTGATTGGACTATCGATGGCGTTAAGCAAGAAAAATCATTGTTCAAGATGATTAAGAACACCTTTGAAACGACACCAGAACACGTTCTGTCTGCTTATAAAGATAACGCAGCGGTAATGACCGGTTCTGAAGTTGGTCGTTTCTTCCCAGATCCAGAAACTCGCCAATACAACTACCACCAAGAAAAAACACACATCTTGATGAAAGTTGAAACGCACAACCACCCAACGGCAATCTCTCCATGGCCGGGCGCATCAACAGGTTCAGGCGGTGAAATCCGCGATGAAGGCGCGACTGGTATTGGCGGTAAGCCAAAAGCGGGTCTGGTTGCTTTCTCTGTATCTAACCTGAAGATCCCGAACTTCGTTCAACCTTGGGAAACAGACTTTGGTAAGCCGAGCCGTATTGTTACTGCTTTGGATATTATGCTTGAAGGCCCTCTTGGTGGCGCAGCATTCAACAACGAATTTGGTCGTCCAAACCTATTAGGTTACTTCCGTACTTACGAAGAGAAAGTAAACTCTCACGCAGGTGAAGAAGTACGTGGTTACCACAAGCCAATCATGCTGGCTGGTGGTCTAGGTAACATTCGTGATGATCATGTTCAGAAGAAAGAGATCCCAGTAGGTGCAAGCCTAATCGTTCTTGGCGGTCCAGCAATGAACATTGGCCTTGGTGGCGGTGCTGCATCTTCAATGGATTCTGGTTCTTCTTCTGAAGACTTAGATTTTGCTTCTGTACAACGTGAAAACCCAGAGATGGAACGTCGTTGTCAGGAAGTTATCGACCGTTGTTGGCAGCTTGGTGATGCGAACCCAATCGCATTCATCCACGATGTGGGCGCAGGCGGTATCTCGAATGCTCTTCCTGAGCTAGTCGACGATGGCGAGCGTGGCGGTATCTTTAATCTACGTGACGTGCCAAACGATGAGCCGGGCATGAGCCCACTTGAGATCTGGTGTAACGAATCTCAAGAGCGTTACGTAATGGCGGTTGCTGATAAAGACTTAGCGACATTTGAAGCGATTTGTAAGCGTGAACGCGCTCCATTCGCGATTGTTGGTAAAGCAACAGAAGAACGTGATCTTAAATTAGAAGATTCACACTTCGACAACACGCCAATCGACATGCCGATGGACATCCTATTAGGTAAAACACCTAAGATGCACCGTGATGCGAAGACGCTAAAAGCGAACAATCCTGCGATTGACCGTTCTGGTATCGAACTAAACGAAGCGGTTGACCGTATTCTTCGCCTACCAACAGTGGCAGAGAAAACATTCCTTATTACTATCGGTGACCGCTCGGTAACAGGCCTTGTGGCTCGTGACCAAATGGTTGGCCCTTGGCAAGTTCCAGTAGCGAACTGCGCAGTAACAGCTGCAAGTTACGACTCTTACCACGGTGAGGCGATGTCTCTTGGTGAGCGCACGCCAGTTGCACTACTAGACTTCGGCGCATCAGCTCGCCTAGCGGTTGGTGAAGCAATCACTAACATTGCAGCGACCAACATCGGCGATATCAAACACATTAAATTGTCAGCTAACTGGATGTCTCCAGCTGGTCACCCAGGTGAAGATGCTGGTCTTTACGAAGCGGTTAAAGCGGTTGGTGAAGAACTATGTCCAGCACTGGGTCTAACTATCCCTGTGGGTAAAGACTCAATGTCGATGAAGACTAAGTGGGAAGAGAATGGCGAGCAGAAAGAAGTCACATCTCCGCTATCTCTTGTTATCACTGCGTTTGCACGTGTTGAAGATGTTCGTAAGACGATTACTCCTCAGCTTCGTACCCCTGATAACCTTGAAGGCTTAGGCGCTACAAGCTTAGTACTTATCGACCTAGGTAACGGCAAAAACCGTATGGGTGCTACAGCACTAGCGCAGGTTTACAAGCAGCTTGGTGACAAGCCAGCAGACGTAGACAATGCAGCACAATTAAAAGGTTTCTACGAAGGCGTTCAAGCACTTGTAGCGAACGACCAAGTTGTCGCTTACCACGATAAAGGCGATGGTGGTCTATTCGTAACGCTAGCTGAAATGGCGTTCGCAGGTCACTGTGGTGTTAATGCTGATATTGCAGCGCTTTTATCTGCATCAGAGAATAGCGAAGATACGCTTGCGGCACTCTTCAACGAAGAGCTAGGTGCAGTTATCCAAGTTCGTAACGACGACCTAGACGCAGTTCTTTCTACTCTTGCAGTAAATGGCCTAGAAGCATGTTCACATGTGATTGGCAGCGTTGTTGGTGAAGGAGAAGCATCAGATGAAGTAGTGGTTAAATCAGGCGCAGACGTTGTAATCCAGCGTAACCGTACTGAACTACGTACTATCTGGGCTGAGACGACGCACAAGATGCAAGGTCTACGTGATAACCCAATCTGTGCAGACCAAGAACACGAAGCGAAGAAAGACAAATCAGACCCTGGTCTGAACGTGAAACTAAGCTTTGACGTAAACGAAGACATTGCAGCACCATTCATCAACACGGGCGCTAAGCCTAAGATGGCGATTCTACGTGAGCAAGGTGTTAACTCTCACGTTGAAATGGCAGCTGCATTTGACCGTGCAGGCTTCGAAGCTACAGATATTCACATGAGCGATATCCTAACGGGTCAAGCGGTTCTAGAAGAGTACAACGGCCTTGTGGCTTGTGGTGGCTTCTCTTACGGTGATGTACTGGGCGCTGGTGAAGGTTGGGCTAAATCAGTTCTGTTTAACGACTCGACGCGTGACCAATTTGAAAACTTCTTCAAGCGTGAAGATACTTTCTCTCTAGGTGTATGTAACGGTTGTCAGATGTTGTCTAACCTGCGTGAACTTATCCCTGGAGCTGAGTACTGGCCACGTTTCGTTCGTAACGAATCTGAGCGTTTTGAAGCTCGTTTCAGCCTCGTTGAAGTTCAGAAGTCTGATTCTGTATTCTTCAACGGCATGGAAGGTTCTCGTATGCCAATCGCTGTTTCTCACGGTGAAGGCCGCGTAGAAGTGCGTGACAACGACCACCTAAACGCGATTGAAAACTCAGGTACGGTTGCTCTACGTTACGTTGATAACAACGGTAACCAAACGCAGCAATACCCGAATAACCCGAACGGTTCGCCAAACGCTATCACTGGTTTAACAACGACGGATGGCCGTGTGACTATCATGATGCCTCACCCAGAGCGTGTATTCCGCACGGTTGCAAACTCTTGGTCTCCAGAAGGCTGGGGCGAGAACGGCGCTTGGATGCGTATGTTCCAAAACGCACGTAAGAATGTGGGTTAATCACTTACTTACATGCTGCGTTAATCTAGATTGGATTAACTAAAAGCTAAAAAGTTAAAAGCGCAGATCGAAAGGTCTGCGCTTTTTTATTACACAAATGTTAGGAACCAACGCGAAACAAATTAGGTTTGCAGTTTGCTGTTCTAAAAATCTCCACTACGCTAAATGTTATGGAATCAATTTGTTAGGCCATCATTTCTTGTGTTCATACAAGAACAATTCAATTTGGCCGTTCAAAAACTGAATCAATCATCGTGGCATAAGAGGGATCTATGAAAACAACAATTACAAAAGCAGTTGCAGTGGCAGCGATTGTCATGTCGTTAGCTGGGTGTGTCGGTAGTAATGCCGTTACTGGTAAATTAATGAAGTTCAACGTTGAGGTTGTAGATAACCGTTACGCTCGTGCTGGGGTCAACTTCTTGCTTGCTCCTGTTTACGCTTTAACATTCGCAGCCGATTACATCGTATTTAACTCGATCGAATTCTGGGCAGGAAAAAACCCACTGACTGGCGCGCCTCATATATTCGATAGTAAAGTCGATACTATGATTGATGTGAACGATAGCCTTGACGATTCACTGAAAGATGCACCACTTGGGTTCAATAATCGCCATATTGAATGGGGTGAGATGCAACAGATCGATGAGAACACCATTCAAATGGACATCACCTATAACGATGGCCAGAAGGCTGTTCTGACGGGGGTTCGTGATGGTGACAAGGTCAGTTACTACATGGATGGAACATTGGTTTCAGAGACTTCGATTCAAGCTCTTGAACAGCTAGCAGCAGAAAAAGCATAACCTTCACTGCTTTACCTATATAAAAGAAAAGCCGCTGGATTTAACCCCAGCGGCTTCGTAGTTTTTAGTCTCTAATAATTTAGCATCTAGCGCGTAGATTAGTTGTTGCTGTGCAGCTCGCTGTTCAGTTCAACCGCTGACTTGTTCGCAAGACATTCAATTTGGCCAGTGATCGAGTTACGACGGAACAAAAGGTCAGAAACGCCAGCAAGGTCACGAGCTTTAATGATTTCTACTTCGTTGCCTTCTTTATCTAGCATACGAACCTTAGTACCCGCAGTCACGTAAAGACCAGACTCAACCGTACAACGGTCGCCCATTGGGAAACCAAGACCAGCGTTTGCGCCTAGTAGGCAGTTTTCGCCGATAGAGATAACCATAGTACCGCCACCAGATAGAGTACCCATGATAGAAGCGCCGCCGCCGATGTCTGAACCGTTACCCACAACAACACCCGCAGAGATACGACCTTCAACCATGCTCACGCCAGTAGTACCCGCATTGAAGTTGATGAAACCTTCGTGCATTACCGTTGTGCCTTCGCCTACGTGTGCACCAAGACGAACACGAGAAGTATCAGCAATACGAATACCTGTTGGTACTACGTAATCCACCATTTTAGGGAACTTGTCTACGCAATCTACAGACAGAGCGCGACCCGCAAGGCGAGCTTCGATTTGACGCTCTGGTAGCTCAGGAAGGTCGATTGGGCCTTCGTTTGTCCATGCGATGTTGTGCAGTAGACCGAAGATGCCGTCTAGTACTGTACCGTGTGGTTGTACTAGGCGGTTAGAGATAAGTTGTAGCTTTAGGAAGCCTTCAGCAACTGATGCTGGCTTCTCGTCAGTCGCAAGAACAACAAGAACAAGTGGTTGCTCAGATGCTGCTGCTTTTTCTGCGAAAGATGCGTTTGCTACATCGCCGTTTGCTGCGAATGCTTTCGCTAGTTCTGCGCTTTGTGCAGCAGAGATTTCGATAGCTTGGTTGCCTTCAGCGTAACCTGACACTTCAGCTACAGCTGCTACAAGAGCGTCGCTTGGGTTTAGAAGTGGGTTAGGGAAGAACGCTTCAATGATTTTATTGTCGCGGTTTTTGGTTGCCGTACCGAAGGCTAGTGAAAAGTAAGCCATGTTGAATCTCCATGTGTTGAGTCTTGATTTTGCTATTCCATAACAGCGACTCGAATAACAAGCGCTGCCGTTAGCAAAGTTAATTTAATTGCGTTCATCATAAAGAGAGCGCCCTCGTTATGAAAGGGCGTATCGGGATAAAGTCTGTAAAATGATATTGCTTGTCTTTTGAGAGATAGTTTTCATTATCCGGATATTATACCTCGCTCTTAAATATGGGCGTGCTTACTTAAGTAGCGCGGTGCCATTTCATTTCCACACCTGACAATTATCTTTAGCCCACCCTCTTGTTAGCAGTATCAATAGAGTGAGTCACACTTTCTTTATAAATTCATGTTTATTATCAGAATTGTTCAACTTCTGTTGATTAATCGCTTGTGCCTACAGTTAGGGTAAATACTCAATTTTCCAGACGTGTAATTAAGAGAACGATCACTAAAACCCTGCAAGATGTCAGTATATTGCCTGCCATAACGACATTAAAACGATTAATAAAGGATCTTCTATGAATTTTACTAAGTCTTTACTGGTGCTCTCTATCGGCGTAGCGATGGTTGGTTGTGGCTCGGATAATGATGACATCACGGTGACATGTGACACTGCGGACTCTTGTACCAAGTTTACGGTTTTACATACTAACGATAACCATGGTCGCTTCTGGGAAAACAGTAAGGGTGAGTATGGAATGGCAGCTCGTAAAACGTTGATTGATAGTATTCGTGCGGAAGTGACTCAAAACGGTGGTGAGACGATCCTACTGTCCGGTGGTGACATTAATACTGGTGTTCCAGAGTCTGATATGCAGGATGCGGTACCAGATTTTGTTGGCATGAACCTTCTTGGTTACGATGCGATGGCATTAGGTAATCATGAGTTTGATAACAGCTTAGATGTGCTAGATATGCAGGCTGAATTAGCTGACTTCCCGATGCTAGCTGCGAATATTTATATCAAAGATGGAGACACAGTTACTGATGAACGCCTTTTCTCTCCATATAAAGTATTCACCATCAATGGCTTAAAAGTTGCTGTTATTGGCCTGACAACCAAGGATACGGCGAAATTAGTTAACCCTGACAACGTCGCGACGATTCACTTTGCCGACCCGCAAGTCGAAATCAAAAAAGCCATAAAAGAAATTGAGGCCAATGAAACGGTTGATCTGATTTTCGCTACCACGCATATGGGGCATTACGCGGATGGTCAACATGGTAGTGAAGCACCTGGAGATGTATTACTTGCTCGTTCTTTAGAAGAAGGGCAGTTAGATGCAATTATTGGCGGGCACTCTCAAAATCCTGTCTGTATGGAGGGCAATGAATACGCTGATTTCAATCCGGGAGATGATTGTAAGCCTGATCAGCAAAACGGTACCTACATCATGCAAGCTCACGAGTGGGGTAAGTATGTAGGTCGAGCTGACTTTGAGTTTTACGATGGTAAATTGCATTTAGCGAAATATGATCTGGTCCCTGTGAACTTAAAAGAGAAGGATGAAAATGGAAGTTACCAGTTTATCCAATCTGAAATTAAGCCTGATGCTACTGTAAAATCCATTCTCTACCCATATCAACAACAAGGGCAAGATCTGCTAGATGTCATCATCTCAAAGACAGATGCAAAACTGGAAGGTGATCGAAATGTTGTTCGAGCAGAGCAAACTAACCTTGGTCACTTGTTAGGAGAAGCATACCGTACTTATGACTTAGTGAATGCTGACTTTGGTGTGATGAATTCCGGTGGTGTTCGTGACTCAATTGCGGCAGGTGACATTGCTTATCGTGATGTACTTACAGTCCAACCTTTTGGCAATTTTGTAACCAAAGCAACAATGACGGGTGCTGAAGTAAAAGCGTATTTAGACGTTGTTGCGACTAAGACGGCAGGATCTGGCGCTTACGCACAATTGGATAATATTAGTTTAACTGTCGACTGTGATTTGAGTGATGTGACTATTAGAGACATCAATGGCAAAGGTTTTGATTTAGCAGATACTTACACGTTCTCCGTGATCAGTTTCAGTGCGGCTGGTGGTGATGACTACCCAGTAATTGATGTTGAGTCGACGCAGTTGACGGATGCCGCTGTGCTGCGCGAGTTCTTCGTTAAGAACCCAGATGTCACTGCTGAGAATTACGCACCAGTGGATGGTGAGCTAATCTATATGAGCAATGGTTTAGAAGTAAAAGGCTGCCCTGCGAACTAATTTATAACTCATAAACAAAAACGACAAAGAAAATAGCCAGCAAGTTGCTGGCTATTTCTGTATAAAACTTAGTGAGATAGTCTAGATAAACAACGCCTTATAAGCCTGCTCAATCCCTTCAATCAACATCTGCATACCGATAACGGCGAGTATCAAGCCCATCATTCGAGTAATCACGTTCAATGCGCTTGGTCCGACAGCTTTAACGAAGCGTTCGCCGAATACAAACAGTACATAGGTTAGGGTGCAGAGGAGGCCAAATGCCACGATGGTAATGATAGTCTCGTAAATACCCTCGGTACTAGCAAAGTTCATCGCAGTGGCAATGGTGCCCGGGCCAGCCAGTATTGGCATAGCTAAAGGTGATACGGCGATACTTAGAGCTGCGTCTCGCTGGGCATCTGAGTTTACTTTCTCTTTTGCTTTTGAGTGTGTTGAATCACCTTGCAGCATGTGAAAACCAATCAAAAAGACCAGAATGCCGCCAGTGATGCGCAGTGCGTATAGCGTGATACCAAAGAGGTCAAAGATCAGTTTGCCAGAAATCGCAAAAGTACTGACGATAACGAAGGCGATAAGCACCGATCGGAATGCGATAGATTTAACCGTTTCCCTGTCATTGTCACCGGTTAATCCAAGAAAGATTGGCGTATTAGCTATAGGGTTCATAATGGCAAAAAAGCCCATGAACACGGTAATGGTATGAATGATGAGCTCTTTCATATTATTCCTTTGAAAAGATGCAGTTAAATACTAGGGCGTGTTGAGCTTTCGAGCTGATTTTTGCAGCGAGTTGCTGGGCATTTATACAAGGCAGAGGCTTTGACGTGTAGCTGGCCTACATGAGAAGCCGATAACGTAGTAGAAATGACCAGCAAACGCTGCCCGAAGGATTCGGCTAAAAGCGTTTTACTCTTTGTTGAGGGAGATTTGCTTAGAATGACTAGGCTACTTCTCCCTCGCCGCGATTAAAACGCTTTTATCTCGAACAAAATTTAACCACGAAAGGTCAACACGCCCTAATAGTTTGTGTATTTAATCTTAGATACAAATAATTATTAGAAATAGATAGTAGAGCAAGTGTGAATAAAAAACAGCCAGCATAAAGCTGGCTGTTTGGTTTTAGTGATAGGTGTAGAGTTTTGCTCGTCTGTTATTGCTTGTTTCGCAGTTAACGGACTCTACTCTATGGATTGATATTTGCGCTCAACGTTGTCGTTATGCGTTTTGAGATTCGCTCACTGCCACAGCCAATGCAACCGTCGCACCGACCATTGGGTTGTTACCCATACCGATGAAGCCCATCATTGCCACGTGAGCAGGGACAGAAGAGCTACCTGCGAACTGAGCGTCAGCGTGCATTCTGCCCATGGTATCTGTCATGCCGTAAGACGCTGGACCTGCGGCCACGTTATCTGGGTGCAATGTTCTACCTGTACCGCCGCCTGAAGCAACTGAGAAGTAAGGTAAACCTTGGCGAATACGTTCTGCTTTGTAGATACCTGCAACAGGGTGTTGGAAGCGCGTTGGGTTAGTTGAGTTACCCGTAATACTTACATCCACTTCTTCTCTGTGCATGATTGCCACGCCTTCACGTACATCATCAGCGCCGTAACACAAGATCTCTCCGCGAGGGCCTTGTGAGAAGCGGCGACGTTCTGTTTCAACAAGCTCACCTGTTTGGTAATCGTATTGAGTGCGCACGTAGGTAAAACCATTGATGCGAGAGATTAAGTAAGCCGCATCTTTACCTAGACCATTTAGGATTACCTTTAATGGATTGTGACGTGATTTGTTGACGTTGAGTGCGATTTTAATCGCACCTTCTGCAGCAGCAAAAGATTCATGGCCCGCAAGGAAAGCAAAACAGTGGCTTTCTTCATTGAGAAGACGCGCAGCCAATGCGCCGTGGCCGATACCGACTTGGCGTTGTTCAGCAACACTGCCGGGTTTGGTAAATGCTTGGAGGCCTTCACCAATAATATTAGCGGCTTGTTCTGCGCTGGTGGCTTTGCGAAATAACGCCAGTGCTGAGCCAAGGATATAAGCATCGGCAGCGCTTTCAAAAGCAATAGGTTGGGTATCCATCACTAACGCTTTTGGGTCGACTTTGTGTGATAGACAGTATTGGTTCGCTTGCTCCAAAGAGTCGAAGTTCATTTCTGCCAATACGCGAGTTATTGATTCATTAAATTGAGTGTTCATCATATCTTTCCTCTAAATTGGCAAAAATTACTGTTGGCGTGGGTTAATAGTGGTAACGGCTTCATCGAAGCGCCCATAAGTACCCGTCGCAAGGTCAGCAGCTTCATTGGCTGACACGCCTTGATTGATTGCCTTCATCATTTTGCCGAGGTTGAGATACTTGTAGCCAATCACTTCGCTGTGGTCATCAAGTGCAAGCTTGGTCACGTAACCTTCGGCAAGCTCTAGGTAACGAACGCCTTTCGCAGCAGTTGAGTAACTGGTACCCACTTGGCTGCGCTGTGTTTGACCTAAGTCTTCTAATGCGGCGCCAATTTCTAGACCGCCTTCAGAGAAAGCAGACTGAGTTCGACCATAAACAAATTGCAGAAAGATCTCGCGCATTGCTACGTTAATAGCGTCACACACTAAGTCAGTATTTAGGGCTTCAAGAATGGTTCTTCCTGTGAGGATTTCGGCTGCCATCGCGGCTGATTGAGTCATGCCTGAACAACCAATCGTTTCGATTAGTGCTTCTTCGATGATGCCGTTTTTTACGTTCAGCGTTAGTTTTGCTGCACCTTGTTGTGGTGCACAAGTGCCGACGCCATGGCTTAAGCCAGAAATAGCGATAACGTCTTTTGGACTAACCATAGCGCCTTCAACTGGAATTGGCGCTGAAGTGTGCAGATCACCCCTTTGAATAGGGCACATTGATTGAATTTCTGAAGAGTAGTGCATAATGTTTTCTCACAGTTAGAGTCATTGAAGACCTAGAGTGTTGAGAAAACAGGACGTGTTGGAAGAGGTGCGGCTAATTCACTACAGATCTTGAGTATCGATAATCCAAAGGTGTCATGAAGCTCGGCCTTAAGAGACTAAGTCCATTTCAAAATGGAGGAATAGCGATACATCCAACAGTATTACCTGTTTTCGATTCTGTAGGAGTCATTAGCACTGTTCGAAAGAACGGGCGGTTGAAGCAAAAGCTTAGGTGGAACCCCATCACCTGATGGCTATAGATTAGATCTTTATCACACTTTCATGCAAGCGAATGTTTAGAGCGATTTCGACTATAAACAGAGTTCATTATATTTCGATAAGTATAAAAAAACGCCAATAACGAGCTCTAATTAGAGGTGTCATTGACGTTTTCAACAGAGGTATCAGCTAGTTACGCTGCATCTTCTTCTGCGTCTTCAACAGCTTCAAGTTTCTTTTCTTTTTTCGGAGCTGGTTTGCGCTTAGCACCTAATGCATAAAGAACTTCTTCTTTATTCTTCGCTAGGTACATTGCAAGTTCTTCTTGCTTGCCTTCATCTTCAACTAAGTCGCTTTTGCTTAACAGTTCAAAAAGCTCATCAGCCATATCCAGCATTTTGTCGTATGCGTCAGCTTCGGCTTTAGAGGTAAAAGTCATTTTCTCTTCTCCGTTGCGTTCGACCACGTACTTGACGATAACAGCCATGGTTAATCCTCTAAGTTTGATAAATTTTACTGGCTTTTTATACAGTTTCTGATGTTAAAAGTCCAGTTGGAGCCCTAACAATGCGGCCTCAATCTTGATGTGTAGCCCAGTCTTCACAATAACTCATGAAAGATTTCAGCAGCGGGCTCTGGTATTTGTCTTTGTGTACCAGCATCCAGAAACGTCGTTTCATGTCGAGTGGGACATCGAGTGCTTTCACTCGGCCTGAGTCAATTGCTCGTTGCGCCGCCAGTCGTGATAAACACGCGAATCCAAGATTGGCAGAAACTGAATTGATGATCGCCTCGGTGGTGTTGAGTTCAAAGGATTCATACCAGTGTTCGATACGCGGTGCGACTGCACGAAGGAAAAACTCGCGAGTCCCTGAGCCTGATTCACGTAGAATCCAGTGACTATCTTCTAAATCGCTTAAAGTCACTTTTTCTTTTGAAACGAGAGGATGTTGATTACTAACAATAATACACATTTCATCGCTGCTAAACTGACTCGAAATGAGTTCAGGGTGTAATGTTTTTCCTTCAATTAGCGCGATATCAAGTTCATAATCCACCAACTTTTGGCAGATCAGCGCACTATTTGAAATGAACAAGCTTTGATCCTGATGTTGAGTTCGTTCACGAAAGCCAGACAGAATAAACGGTGCGACCTGATTACCAATTGTGTCACTCGCACCGACCTTTAGATTGCCACTTAAAGGCTGGTCGTCACGGAACAAAACATCAATACCAGCAGCACGATGTAATATCTCATCCGCCAAAGGAAGAAGCTTTTGTCCTTCTTGATTGAGAATTAATCGGTTATTAACCCGGTCAAATAGAGAGTGACCGAGTTGTTTCTCCATTTCGCCTAGCGCCATGCTGACAGCGGCCTTAGACAGAAACAGAGCCTCAGAGGCTGCGGTCAATGTCGAGTGCTGGGTAATAGTGACGAACACTTTGAGTTGTTTAATTGAAATATTAGCCATCAGATTCCTAGTTTTACTCTGCTGGTGAAAATGGATTCTGTTCAGTATTGATGAACACTTGTTATATATAATTGGATATTGTTTAACGAAGCGCAAGCGTATTATGGCTTCAACAAGCTGATGAGTTCACAAGTTTAGTGAATTAAGTTTAAGAGAGGCTGACATGATTCAACGTATTAAATATAGATTAACAGGAGCTCCAACACCCATGGCAGGGTTGGCACTAGCAATAGCAAGCTTAGGCTGGTGCTGGGATGGTGTATTGGTATCACAAGATATCTTACATACACCGGGTTTGGTTCAATGGATAAGCGCAGCGATTGCTGGGTGCTTACTTCTTGTTTTAGCTGTGAAGTTTTTGATTCACGGCCACTTATTACGTGAAGACCTTGCACATCCTGTTGTTGGCAGTGTTGTACCCACATTCGCGATGGGTTGTATGGTAGTGTCTGCTTCGTTGGCTCCAATTTCGACCTTCCTCAGCGAAAGTGTTTGGCTAGCATCTGTTGCATTACATGTTGTGTTCTTGGTGAGCTTTTTATACCACAGAGCAAAACAGTTTGAGATTCACCATATGGTTCCTAGCTGGTTTGTACCACCAATCGGTATCGTTGTTGCGGATGTTTCTTTCTCTGGTAATCCAACTCTAGAGCCTGTTGCAAATGCTGTTTTGGTCTTTGGTTTGTTGATCTATGCGGTAATGTTGCCTGTGATGGTTTACCGTTTGATCTTCTCTCATGAAGTGCCAGATGCGGCGAAACCAACCATTGCGATTATGGCGGCACCAGCAAGCCTATCTTTGGCGGGTTACCTAACGGTTACGGCAAATCCTTCTCCAGTGATTATTGGATTACTATTTGGTATTGCGGTGCTAATGACGTTCATTATCTACGCGGCGTTCTTCAAACTACTTCGTCTGCCATTCAGCCCAGGCTATGCCGCGTTTACTTTCCCAATTGTGATTGGTGCAACGGCACTGTTTAAATTGGCAGCGTGGATGCAAACTGTTGGTGTGGAAGTTCACTATGTGGATCAAGTGTTCAACCTAGCGTATCTAGAATTGATTGTGGCAACGTTTGTAGTGGGCTATGTGGCGGTTCGTTATTACATGAATTACAAACCTCATCGTGTTCTAAGCGCGGTAGGCAGTAGATTGTAAGAAGCAATAGTTCAAAAGATAAACGGACCTTAAGTTTTCAGTATTTCATAAGCTTATATTCCTCATCCAAACACGGCACTTATGCTAATCTGGCTTTATATTGTGGCAAGATTAGCGTGAGTGCACTTTGTTTACTGTTTACCATTCCAATAAAGTAGATACTTTAAAAATCCTTCTCGTTCACTTAATTAAAAGTGACCCTTTAGCCAATCCTTTCGAAAAAGAGCAGATCTTGGTTCAGAGCCCAGGTATGTCTCAATGGCTTAAGATGGAACTCGCCAAAGAGTTTGGCGTAGCAGCAAATATCGATTTCCCACTTCCAGCAACCTTCATTTGGGATATGTTTACCCAAGTGCTTCCTGATGTTCCTAAACGCAGTGCTTTTAACAAAGAAGCGATGACATGGAAGTTGATGAGTTTGCTACCCGCTAAGCTTGACCACTCTGATTTTTTACCTCTACAACGCTACCTTGAAAACGACGAAGATGATTCGAAGTTGTATCAATTGGCAGAAAAAATTGCCGATATCTTCGATGGCTACTTGGTGTATAGACCTGAATGGATGGCGATGTGGGAAGCGGGAGAGCCCATTGCAGAACTTATCGATGATGAGGGACAACAAGAGCATCCTTGGCAACCGATTTTGTGGCAAGCACTCTATGAGAAAACCTTGTCTCAAGGCCAATCTAAATATCACCGTGGCAACTTGTATCACGACTTCATTGAAGCGCTAGCCAAGCAACAAGGTCAACTGCAACATCTGCCTAAACGCTTATTTGTGTTTGGTATTTCTTCGTTGCCTCCTCGCTACATGGATGCATTGAAAGCGCTTGGCGAGCAGATTGATGTGCACTTGATGTTTACCAATCCTTGCCAACATTACTGGGGCGATATTCACGATCGTAAATACTTGGCAAGAGTCGAAGCACAGCGCCGCAAGCAGTTTGCTTTGATTGATGGTTTACCTGAATTGGAAGGTGAAGCTTCACCACTGAAAGATGGCATTGAAGCCAACGTTGAAGACGAACTACACACCAGCCAAGCTGTCGGTAATAGTTTGCTGGCGTCTATGGGTAAATTAGGCAGAGATAACCTGTTCTTGTTATCTCAATCAGACAGTGAAGAGCACGAGTTTTTCATTGATGTTGAGAGAGACAGCCTACTTCATCAGCTGCAAGCCGATATTCTCCAGCTAGAAGAACATCAAGACGACCACATCTTAGATTCTAGCAACCATAAACAGGTGGTTGAGCTTGGTGATCGCTCTCTGACCGTACATGCGTGTCACAGCCCAATGCGTGAGGTTGAAGTTCTTCATGACCAGCTATTGGCGATGTTTGATGCCGACTCGACACTAAAACCACGCGATATCATCGTGATGGTGTCTGACATTAATGCTTATAGCCCAGCGATTCAGGCGGTATTTGGTAATGCTCCTGGTGAGCGTTATATCCCTTACTCGATCTCTGATAGAACCGCAGACCAAGAAAGCCCAATTCTGACCGCCTTCATGCAGTTAGTCGCGCTACCGAACACGCGCTGTTTAGCCTCTGAGTTACTAGAGCTATTAGAAATTCCTGCGATGATGGCACGCTTTGGTATTGACGAGTTTCAATTCGAGCAAGCCAAGCAGTGGGTTGAAGAAGCGGGTATCCGTTGGGGGGTTGATGCTTCAACGGCGACAGAATTTGATCTACCTGCGACCGAGCAAAATACTTGGCTATTCGGCATTCAGCGAATGTTATTAGGCTATGCGATGTCGGACTCTGCGGGTTTATTTGAAACTGAACACTCTCCGATTGCCGCTTATAACGAAGTTCAAGGCATTAACGCCGAACTTGCAGGCAAGTTAGCTCACTTTATCGATCGTATTGCCCATTACCGTCAACTTTTAACTGAAACACAATCTATCGATATGTGGCGTGAAACCTTGCTGCAAATGATTGATGACTTCTTTGCGGTTGAACTAGAAGGCGAGGTGGTGCTTAAGTCGATTCGTGATGCGCTTTCTCAATTAAATGAACAGCTTGATGATGCCTTGTATGAGCAAGAGTTGTCGCCAAGCATTATCTACCAGTACCTCAATAATAAGTTATCTGGTGCGCGTATTAGCCAGCGTTTCTTAGCGGGGCAAGTTAACTTTTGTACCTTGATGCCGATGCGTTCTATTCCGTTCAAAACCGTTTGTCTATTAGGCATGAATGACGGGGTTTACCCTCGCTCAATGCCCCCAGAAGGTTTTGATTTAATTAATGGGCGCACTCGTCCAGGTGATCGTTCTCGTCGTGATGATGACCGTTATCTATTCTTAGAAGCGATGTTGTCAGCACAAGAGTGCTTGTACATCAGCTATGTCGGCCGCTCTATTCAAGATAATACCGAGCGAGTGCCATCGGTATTGGTTTCAGAGTTGATCGAGTACTGCCAACAGAACTATTGCTTAAGTGAAGATCAAGCATTACCAAGCGATGATTCTGGGGTCAACCTGACTCAAGCGATCAGCTTTGAACACACCATGACACCGTTCAGCCCTGCTGCGTTTACTCAAGGTGACGCAAGCCATGTATTGAGCTACGCCAAAGAGTGGCTACCTGCGGCAAATCGTTCTGGCGAACGCAGTGGTGAATTCAATCGTGCATTGGATGATTATTTGCTGGGTGCGACGTACCCGTTAGAACTCGACTTGGTTGAGTTACAGCGTTTTTGGCGTTTGCCAGTGCAGTACTTCTTTAATCGCCGCCTAAAAGTGGTATTTGAGCCGCCACTTCCAGTGATGGAAGACGATGAGCCATTTGTACTTAATGGTTTAGAGAGTTTCCAACTTAAGGATGCTTTGCTGCAAGTGCTGCTAGACCACCCTGAAGGTGCAGACGAAGCGGTTCGATTGTTTGTCTCTGAGCAAAAAGCACAGGGCCGATTACCGGTCGGCGCCTTTGGTGATATCGAATTTGAAACCAACCGTGTTCAAGCGGAAGACTTAGCCAAAGAGATTCGATTTGTGAGCGGATCACCGCAGCAAGATCTCGAAGTGAATATCGAATTTGATGTGTTAGGCGAAGGTAAGCCTGTTCGTTTGATGGGTTGGTTAACTCAAAACTATCAATCGGGTCTAGTTCGTTTCCGTAGCGGTAAAATACGCTCTCAAGATTATTTGGCAGCGTGGATTGATCATTTATGTTGTGCAGTGATGGGACACGGAAAAACGACTCATATTATTGGCTATGACAGAAAAGAGGGCGTTGTTCACCAAACGCTACAACCTATCGGCGATGCACAGCAGGCGAAGAGCTTGTTGGCTGAGTTAGTACGATTGTTTTATCAAGGCATGACAGCGCCATTGCCTTACTTCCCGAAAACCGCATTAGCTGGTGTTGAAGCGGGCTTTAGTCGTGGGAAATGGGTCGATGACGAAGAAAAGTCCCTTAAGAAAATGGCCGATACCTTTAATGACAGCTTCGCCTTCACGGGCGAGGGTAGAGATACCTACATCTCACGAATCTGGTCTAAATGGGACGATGAATTGGCTACTGAGTCGCGCATGTATTCAACGCTTGTGCTACAGGCGGCAAGGTTGGCTGCTGCCGATCTGGAAGATCAGGAGTAACTGGTTGTGATCGACAAGATCGATAACGAGTGTGCTGAATTAATGAAAAACGAAAGAGAGTTGCTGGTCAGCATTTGGGATGCTTGCTTTCAAGGTGAAGAGAAGCAAGGTACAGGAAATAAAGTGGCCGCCAGTAAATCATTATTAGTGTAGGGCGTTCGCTGTACGGCCACAGGTCAGAGGGACCATTATTCTGTGGTTCAAAGTAACGCATGAGTATAAAACTCGTAGGCGATCCTGAACTCGTGGGCGCATAGTAGCGAGGCGATCTGAATTGATCCGTGAGAGAGATCGCACTAACTATTAACAAAATGGCGTAGGACGTAAATTGAATGACATTTTCTACGCTAGGTCACATTTGTAACAAACTAATTTATCAGAAGGCAGTAAGGCATGACGACCACAAGCAGTGTTCAGGTAATCGCTCCACAGACACTCGATACGATGACGTTTCCACTTCATGGCGCGCGTTTAATTGAAGCATCAGCGGGTACGGGTAAAACATTTACTATTGCTGGCTTGTATTTGCGCTTACTGCTGGGGCACGGCACTGCTGCGCCGCTAGGCGATCTGACTGAAGCCACTCGACATCATGAGCCGCTAACCGTAGACCAAATTCTGGTGGTGACCTTTACTGAAGCGGCAACGGCTGAGCTGCGAGATCGTATCCGTGCTCGAATCCATGATGCGCGTATTGCGTTTGCACGTGGGCAAAGTGACGACCCAGTGATTGCGCCTTTGTTACAAGCAATCGATGATCATGCTGGCGCGGCAAAAACTCTTCTTAACGCTGAAAGACAAATGGATGAAGCAGCGGTCTACACCATTCACGGTTTCTGTCAGCGAATGTTGACTCAAAATGCCTTCGAGTCTGGAAGCCGCTTTGATAATGAATTTGTGACCGATGAAAGCCATCTGAAAGCGCAAGTGGTAGCCGACTATTGGCGTAAGCAGTTTTACCCGCTGCCAATTCGATTGGCTGGCGAAGTGCGAAATATTTGGGGATCTCCCGCTTCGTTATTGGCTGACGTAAATCGCTATCTGACGGGTTCTCCACTAAAGCTAACCGTGGAAGCAATGTCGGGTGACTTGCAAACTCTACACGACCAAAACCTAGATAAAGTTAAGCAACTTAAGGCGTTGTGGTGCGAATCCGAAGCGGACTTTTTGGCTTTGATCTCAGGTTCAGATGTGAACAAGCGCAGCTACACCAAGAAGTCTTTGCCTACTTGGTTAGAAGCCGTCACAGCATGGGCGCAGAGCGACACTCATGATTACCAGTTTCCAGATAAACTAGAGAAGTTCTCACAAGCCACGTTAATTGAAAAAACACCGAAAGGCACTGCACCTCAGCACGCCGTTTTCGAAGCGATTGAGGACTTCTTAAATTCTCCAGCAGATCTAAAAGCTCCATTGCTGGCGCATGCCATTACCCATTGCCGAACCATGTTAGCCAAAGCTAAACAGCAAAAGCAGTGGTTATCGTTTGATGATTTGTTGACTCAGTTATCCGCGTCCATTGATGTGGATGAGCAATCATTGCTAGTGGAGAGAATTCGAACCTTATACCCAGTGGCGATGATCGATGAATTCCAAGATACCGATCCGCTGCAATACAGTATTTTTAGCCGAATCTACCTCGATAACCCGCAGTGTGGCTTGTTTATGATCGGTGACCCGAAGCAGGCTATCTATGGTTTCCGCGGTGCAGATATCTTTACCTATATCAAGGCGAGAAACCAAGTTAGTGCTCACTACACGCTAGGGACTAACTGGCGTTCAAGCGCCGACATGGTCAGTGCGGTAAACCAAGTGTTTATGAATTCGGATAGCCCGTTTATCTACGACCAAGACATTCCATTTTTGCCCGTCGCAGCGAGCCCATCGGCTGATAAACGCCAATGGGTAATGAACGGAGAAACTCAGCACGCACTGACCTTTTGGCTGCAAGATGCTGAAGATAAGCCATTACCAAAAGGCGAATATCACAAAGCCATGGCTGAGGCGACGGCGAGTCAAATTCAAACTATTCTGACCGCTTCTCAAAACCAACAAGCCTATTTTGATAACGGTAAAAAACAACATGCTGTGAATGCGGGTGATATTGCTGTCTTGGTTCGAACCGGTAGTGAAGGTCGCCTGATTAAGAACGCGTTGTCGGAACAAGGCATTGCGAGTGTGTATTTGTCTAACCGAGATAGCGTGTTCACCAGTTTGGTCGCACAAGATATTCAACGTTTGTTGCAGGCGGTGCTGACACCTGAAAATGACCGTGCATTGCGCGCCAGTTTGGCGTCGGAGTTGTTTGCTCTGGATGCCGCATCATTGGATGAACTCAACAACGATGAAGTGGTGTGGGAAAACGTCGTTAACGAATTCCGAGAATACCGTAAGTTGTGGCTTCAGCGCGGCGTGTTGCCAATGCTTCGCAGCGTGATCAGTAAACGACATCTCGCAGAACGCTTACTGGAAGAAGAAAATGGTGAGCGCTCACTCACTGATTTAATGCACATTGGCGAGTTGTTGCAACAAGCAAGACAAGAACTCGACAGTGACTATGGCTTGTTGCGTTGGTTGGCAGAAGTGATATCAGATGCACAAAATGGTTTAGGCGGGAGTGATGACGACATTCAACGCCTTGAATCAGAAAGAAACTTAGTTCAAATCGTTACTATTCATAAATCGAAAGGTCTGGAATATGATCTAGTATTTCTGCCGTTTGTCGCGAGCTACCGTGAAGCGAGTGAAGGCAAGTTCTACGATCACGACTCAGATACCACAGTGCTTGATATTACGGGTAGCGATAGTGCCTTAGCGCAAGCCGATAAAGAGCGATTAGCGGAAGACTTACGCTTGATCTACGTAGCGCTGACTCGTGCTGTTTATGGATGTTTTATTGGCATGGCACCGCTACGTAAAGGGCGTTCAACTAAAGAGCCAACTGGCGTTCACTTAAGTGCGATGGGCTACTTGGTTCAAAACGGACAAGAGCAAGGCATCGCCGAGTTACATCAAGCTCTGTCAGCGATTGAGGGTAAGAATTCAAGCGTATTGCTGTCTGAAACACCAACCGCTCACGAGCAAGTTTTTGTACAAGCAGAACAAGTGAGTGACGACTTACAGGCCAGTGAGCTCAAGGCTTCAATTGACCGAGCTTGGCGTATCACCAGTTACTCAGGACTAGTCAAACAGGGCAGCCAAGGAGCAAGCCATGATGCGACCATTGAGGTGTCTGGCTTTGATATTGATTCGGCGGATGAACAAGACGAGTCTGAGTTGATAGAACCTGAACGTTCTATATTCACCTTCCCTCGTGGCGCTCGTCCAGGTACCTTCTTGCACACCTTGTTTGAGGATGTTGAATTTACCGAGCCAGCAACCAGCGCACATAACGCGCAAGTAATCACTCACTTATTAGAGTCAGAGCAATACGAACTCGAGTGGCTACCCGTGCTTCAACAACTTGTCGATACGGTGCTGAACACCGCGTTGGATGGTAAAAATCTAAAACTTAGCGAGAAAGACTCAACGCAACGATTGGTCGAGATGGAATTCTTATTGCCGATCGAAGTGTTGGCTGCATCTGAGCTCAATCAAACCATTCAGTACCATGATCCGCTATCAGCAAAAGCGGGCGACCTAGGTTTCCAAACCGTGCAAGGCATGTTGAAAGGCTTTATCGATTTGGTGTTTGAGCATCAAGGTAAATACTATGTACTCGACTGGAAATCGAACCATCTAGGTGATGACGTTGCCGTCTACCATGGTGAAGCATTGAAATCGGCGATGGCCGACCACCGTTACGATCTGCAATATCAAATCTATGCGTTGGCATTGCATCGCTTCTTACGCAGCCGCGTTGCGGATTATAGTTATGAACAACATTTCGGTGGGGTTTATTACTTGTTCTTAAGAGGAATGGACGGCCAATCTCAACAAGGTATTTTCTCGGCGAAACCAACACTGGCTTTGCTCGATGAAATGGATCAATTGATTGACGGTAAAGTGATAGACAGACGTTCAGCACAATTGAATGACAATGAAACTGGACAGATGGGGCTTCTATAATGACAACGACGACCACTAATACCAGCATAGAAACAGCGAACTCTGTTAATCCAGTTTCACTTATCCCTGAGCAGTTAATGGATGTACTCAAGTTTCTTGCAGAAAAGGGTTCGATTCGTCAGTTGGATTATCAATTTGCCCGTTTTATTGCGCAGCAAGCGACTAGTTACTCTCAAGAGATCGGTTTTCTCGCTGGGGTGGTGAGCCATGAATTGGGCAAGGGGCATATTTGTACTCAGCTTATACAGCAGTATACGGTAGGCCCTGAACAAACGGCGGATCTTGCTCAGTTACTTGGGTTGTACGGTGAAACTGCCCTGCAATTGAATCAAAAGTTATTAGGTACTGATTGGGTGTCGGTACTTCAATCGTCAAACCTAGTAGGTTCAACCAATGACTGTGTTAAGCCGCTGATGTTTGATGGACAGCGTGTCTACTTACAGCGTTATTGGAACTACGAAGTTGTGTTGGCTGAGACCTTAAACCGTTTAAGTAAGCCAGTAGAGTTCAACTCTGAGCAGAAAAAAGCGCTAACCGAAACGTTGAATCAGTTATTCGCACGCAGTTACCATTTTCTGTTTAATGCCTTAGCCAAGGCTGAAGCAAACCAACAAACGTCTCAGGTATTACGCCAACAACTGGTGTGTGACCATCTAGATATTGTCGACGAACATGTTTTGGATTGGGGTGCGATAGACCAAGTGATTGTCCAAGCCAAGCAAGTGACAGATTTAGATGCGCTGGATAGCCTCGTGCCGTTATCTGTTTGTTTGAATTGGCAAAAAGTTGCGGCAGCGGTGGCGTTAAGTCGACGTTTTGCGGTTATTTCTGGCGGACCGGGCACCGGTAAAACGACCACGGTAACTAAGTTACTTTCGGCTATGGTCGAGCAATCGCTAAGCCAAGGTAAAACACCGACGATCAAGTTAGTGGCACCGACAGGTAAAGCGGCAGCACGTTTAACTGAGTCGATTGGTAAAGCGATTGAGCAGCTACCATTAGCACCTGAAGTGAAGAGCAACATACCG
The DNA here is from genome assembly GCF_014164465.1 of Vibrio sp. SG41-7. NCBI lineage: Bacteria > Pseudomonadati > Pseudomonadota > Gammaproteobacteria > Vibrionales > Vibrionaceae > Vibrio > Vibrio sp. SG41-7. The sequence goes on from NZ_JACJFF010000001.1 coordinate 54,256, forward strand.
ACTGAATCCAGTACTTTACATAGATTACTCGGCGCGATTCCTAATCGAGCGGAATTTAGACATAACCGACGTAATCCACTTCACCTTGATATCTTGGTGGTGGATGAGGCATCGATGGTCGACTTATCGATGATGTATAAGCTGGTGGATGCGCTTCCTGAGCACGCAAGGCTGATTCTGCTTGGCGATAAAGATCAACTCGCTTCAGTTGAGGCAGGTGCTGTGCTCGGTGATATCTGTTCATTCAACTCAGCAGGGTACAGTACAACGCAAGGCAACTTGATTGCGGAGATGACAGGCTTTGATGCGATAGCTAAACCAAGACAAGACAAAGCTGGATCGGTGAATCCGCCTGCGATTGCAGACAGCTTGTGTATGCTGCAGAAGAGTTATCGTTTCGACGCGCGTTCAGGTATCGGCCAACTTGCAAAAGCGATCAATAATGGTTCTGCGAGTCAGGTGGATCAAGTTTTTTCGAAAGGGTTTGATGACATCGAAAACCATCCCCTGTCGAGTGACAGCTATAACTTGATGTTGCGAACTTTGGTCAATGAATATGGTGGATATCTCAATAGAATGAATGTGCCGCTTGAAGAGCGAGAGACTCAAGAATCACGCGCAAAATCGGTTCTCGACCTGTTTAGCCAATGTCGATTGCTGTGTTCTATTCGTGAAGGTGACTTTGGTGTTAAAGGCCTCAACCACAGAATCGAAAGGGCGCTTGCCGCAAGACGTTTGGTGAGCCCTCATAATGATGAGCTGTGGTATCACGGGCGACCAGTCATGGTGACGCGTAATGATCATGGTTTAGGTTTGTACAATGGTGATATTGGCATCTGTATGCTCGAAGCCGATTCAACGACTTTAGAGTCAAATAGTGCGAATTCCACACCTAGACTGAAGGTGTATTTTGAGTTGCCAGATGGCAGTGTGAAAGCTGTGCTTCCAAGCAGAGTCCCCGATCATGAGACCGCTTATGCGATGACGATACACAAATCTCAAGGCAGTGAATTTGATCTGACCTTAATGATCTTGCCGCCGGATTTCAGCCCTATTTTAACGCGAGAGCTTATCTATACCGGTATTACACGTGCGAAGAAACGACTGATGATGTTCAGTGATACCAACGTGTTGAAGCGTGGGATTAAGGTGAAAACAGAACGAGTGAGTGGTTTAGGCAGTAGGTTAACGAATTAGTCGTTAATGGCCGCTAGAAAAGGGCTTGAACTTAGAACTAGATAAACACAAAGCAACCATCCCTGGTTGCTTTGAACGTTATTAAGACTCTTTGCTTAAAAACGCTCGAGTAAACGATATATGGTTTATCTTGTACTTTGCTTGGCAATTCAAAATAAACTCTTTTAGATTCTCGCTAACAGGGAACACGCAGTGTACGTCTAGCCCTTCTAAGAATTGGTTATCAGCCATATCCCAAAAACTTTGCAGCGAGTTACAAACAATGGTTCTCATATCAATGTTGCTCTTTTTGCTGTTTATATTAACGAGCAGAGCTAATGGTTAGCGTGCTGACCGTCAACGGGTATAGCAATCCGTGCAGTGACCATCTCAATGAGTTCGATAGGACTATCGAGATGGCAATTCCAATAAAAACATTTGTTAATATTATAAAGCGCCTAAATTCTATACAATTATTCGTGTGAGTGAAAGTGCATATTTGATAAATCTCATATAGTAAACGATTACATTTGCAATTATTTTCCCATTAAATTGAGATTCCGCTCCAAAACTTTATTTATACGTTTAGCGCTAAGATTTTTGAGTTTCTCTGATAGTTGTATAGCCCTTGTTTTTCCATCGGTAACTCGTCCACGCCTATCTCGTAAAACCCCTGCTCACGGAACCAGTGAAGGCTGTGCGTAGTAAGGACAAAGATCTGGTCGATATCACGAGATTTTGATTGGTGGCGCATGTAATCCAGCAGTAACTGGCCACGGTTTCCATCGCGATAGTCTGGGTGGATAGCAACACAGGCCATCTCTGCCATGTGGTCTTCTGGATACGCGTATAGCGCAGCGCAACCAATAATTAGGCCGTCTTTTTCGATAATGGTAAAGCGATAGATCTCTTGCTCTAACTGCTCTCTTGAACGGCGAACTAAGATGCCTTGTTCTTCCAGTGGACGAATGAGGTCAAAGATGCCACCGATATCATCAATCTGAGCTTGTCTTACTTGCTCGGCACTTGCCATGACCACTTGGGTGCCAATACCATCAAAAGAGAATAGCTCTTGAATTAATGCGCCATCCACTTTGTAGCTGATTAGATGACAACGAGGCACTCCAGCACGACAAGCAGAGATAGCACCTTTTAAGAAGCGTAACGTACCAGTGCTCATATCTTCTTTAGGGTTCTGAGATTCCGTTAAGCGTTCTAGAATTTGCTTGGCGTCTTTAGGGAAGAGTTCGGCGAGTACATTACCGCTTTCATCGGTTACCCCTTGCTCTGAACAAAAACCAATCAGCTTGTCGGCCTTTAAACGAATAGCAACTTGGGTTGCGACCTCTTCAGAAAGCAGGTTAAAGCTTTCGCCAGTCACGGAGCTAGCAATAGGCCCTAGAAGGACGATGGAACCTTGGTCAAGTGTGCGATTAATCCCTTCGATGTCTATTCTACGAATACGCCCGCTGTGGCAATAATCCGTACCATCATCGACACCTAGCGGCTGAGCGGTAATGAAGTTACCACTCATCACATTGAGTTGAGTGCCTGCCATCGGGGTGTTGTTTAGGCTCATTGAAAGTCGAGCTGTGATGGCAAGTTGTAGTTGGCCAGCTGCCTGCATCGCGACACCTAAAGAATATTCGTCAGTAACTCTAATATTCTTATGGTAAGGCGTGTGGCAATCTTGCCTTGCTAATAGTTGGTTGATCTGTGGTCTTGCTCCGTGAACGAGAACAATTTTTACCCCAAGGCTGTGGAGTAAGGCTATATCGCTAATTATGTTGCCAAAGTTTCTATCGGCAACGGCTTCGCCACCAAGCATAATAACCATGGTTTTGCCACGGTGAGCGTTCACGTAAGGGGTTGATTGTCTGAAACCTTTTACTAGCGCTGTACTTCTTAATTTCACAGAACAAGTCCATTTGTGTTTATTTATTCGCTAATTTAGCATTTAAATTCAAATATGAACAACACCTTTTTTGGAATAAAGCGCAAACTATTCTCATCTAGGGTTCATTATATAAACTGTCTCAGTGTAGAATGCATATAGCATCTTTATGAGTCGTAACCGAATGCACCAAGCTCCAGCAACAAAGAACAAAATCGATGAGATTACCCAAGGCCTCTACAGTGAAGTTGAGCAACGCAATCAATCTAAGTTGAAGCGTAAGATTATTGAACGCTGTTTAATGGTTTTAGCTTTGGTGGGATCGTTTGCTGTGGTTTCCTTGTTCGGTGATGTGCTTTCCCGAGTACAAGATGCGGCAACGCCCGACAATCTGATATACGGTACGTGGGTAGAGCAGGACGTTGCACATTATGCGACAGACGAATTTCGACTAAATACTAATGGCGTGTCAGTGCGTGGGTCTGTTGTTTCGACGAGTTTTGACTTTGATGGTAACTACTTCGAATATAAAGCGGGTGATAAAACCTATCGCTTCCGCATGACCAATTCTGACAACACAGAAATGGTGCTCGATTCTGATAATCACTACAATCCCGTCTTCCGCCTTAAAGGCCATATCGAGAACTCAGTCCGATAGGTTATCTTATTGTAAACTCTTACAATCTACGATTGTGTTATCTGACTGTTTTTGTCATCCTCGATGCATAGAATTTTTAGGATGACTCTTGTGATTAAAAAATGGCTTCCCCTTGTCGCTGCCTCTTTCTTATTTGGCTGTGCTCAACCGACTGATCTTGCTCAACAACACATTGATGACGAATTTCCCCGCACCTTAAATAAGGTCGATCAGGTTGAATCCAATAAACCAAGAGACTACACCGCATTTGTAGAGCAAGCTGAAATGGTGGTTTCTAAATCCCCTTCGATGGCTAAAATCTATGAGCCGCTTTATCAGCAACTCAATGAGTGGGCGATGCAAAGTGGAGATCCAAGCGAGCTCGCTAACTTTGGCGTTCAAACTGCTCAATTGGGTGGTGGTGATAAGCAAGGCAACGTTTTGTTCACGGGGTACTTTTCTCCTGTAATGGAGCTACGCCACGAAGCCAGTGAAGAATACCGTTTCCCAGTTTACGGGCTTCCTGAGTGTGGCAAAGAGTGCCCAACACGCGAAGAGATTTACAATGGCGCATTAGAAGGTCAAGGCCTTGAGTTAGGTTACTCGGCGAACTGCATCGATCCATTTATGATGGAAGTGCAGGGCAGTGGATTCGTGCATTTCGGTGATGACGATACGTTGCAGTATTTCGCATACGCGGGTAAGAACAATAAAGCTTACGTGAGCATTGGCCGTGTTTTGATCGAGCGAGGCTTAGTTCCACGCGAAAAAATGTCACTGAAAGCAATCAAAGAGTGGGTATTGGCAAACGATCCTGAAGTAGTCAAAGAGCTGCTTGAGCAAAACCCATCTTTCGTGTTTTTTGAAGCGAGAGACGACCTATCAGTAATGGGCAGCGCGGGCATCCCTCTATTACCTATGGCGGCAGTCGCGGGCGATCGCTCTATATTGCCTATGGGGACGCCAATCCTGGCTGAGGTTCCATTATTGAATGCAGACGGTACTTGGAGCGGTGCGCACCAACTAAGACTGTTACTGGTTTTGGATACCGGTGGCGCAGTTAAGCAGAACCATTTGGATCTCTACCATGGTATGGGGCCAAGAGCAGGAACTGAAGCGGGTCATTACAAGCATTTTGGTCGTGTATGGAAGCTTGGCTTAGATGGCAGTGCAACCGAAGCGCCTTGGGCTTTGCCTCCTGAAAAGGTCGAGTAAACAACAATAAAATAGGGTATTGAAAGCGAATCGCTAATCCCCTAGACTTTTAATTCAAGAGTGCGTATAAAACGCACTCTTTTCTTTTTCTCAGAAATAAATTGGCGGCAACAATGCGTGAATTGACCACTCCAGCTTCAGAAAACTATGACCAACGATTTGGTGGCACTCGTCGCTTATATGGCAATAGTGAAGTCGACATACTTAGAGCAGCACACGTGTGTGTGATCGGTATTGGCGGTGTAGGTTCATGGGCTGTTGAAGCGCTTGCTCGTACTGGTTTAGGTGAGCTGACTTTGATCGATATGGATGATGTGTGTGTGACTAACATCAACCGTCAAATCCACGCAATGTCGGGTACCGTCGGTAAGAGCAAAATCGAAGTGATGGCAGAACGCGTCAAACTGATTAACCCTGAGTGTAAAGTGAACCTGATTGATGACTTTATTGGTCCTGATAATCAGGCTGAATACCTATCGAAAGAGTTCGACTTTGTGTTAGATGCGATTGATAGTATGAAAGCTAAGGCTTCACTGTTGGCATATTGTCGTAGTAACAAAATTAAGGTGATCACCACCGGTGGCGCGGGTGGGCAAGTCGACCCGACTCAAATCAAAGTGGCCGATCTGACTAAGACGATTCAAGATCCGCTAGCGAAGAAGCTAAAAGACACCCTTCGTCGTCATCATAATTTCCCTAAGAACCCTGCGCGTAAGTTTGGTATCGATTGTGTGTTCTCGACTGAACAGCTGAAATACCCTCAAGCTGACGGCAGTGTATGTGCTGCGAAAGCAACAGCGGAAGGTCCAAAACGCATGGACTGTGCGACGGGTTTTGGCGCTGCGACAGTAGTTACTGCGACTTTTGGTTTTGTGGCTGTTTCACGTATTGTTGAAAAGCTGATTCAAAAGCACTCTAAGTAGTTCTCTATTATTTGCTTGAGAACACTAAACCATTGTCACCTGTACATTTAGTCATAATCTATTGGATATTAAAATGATGTCATTCCCAAGCTCTCCATTCGGCACTGAAATTACCAGTGATGATATTGTCGCGAAAATGCAGACATTCAGCGGCTGGGAAGACCGTTATCGTCAAGTTATTCAATGGGGTAAGAAATTACCTAGCATGCCTGATGAGCTGAAGAGTGAGCAGGTTGTAGTTTCTGGTTGTGAAAGCCAAGTCTGGCTAGTTTCTCAAAACATCGACGGTGTTTGGTATTTTTGTGCTGATTCTGATGCTCGTATCGTGCGCGGCCTGATTGCATTAGTGATGGCTGCGTATGATGGAAAAACATCAGAGCAGGTTCAAGCGTTCGATATTGATGGTTACTTTGAACAAATCGGTTTAATTACCCACCTTAGCCCATCTCGCGGGAACGGATTAAAAGCGATCGTTGCTCAAATCCAAGAGCTAAGTGCTTAATATCTCTTAGATACACAGAAACGAAAAGGGTTGACGCTAAACGCCAACCCTAAATAATCTCGCTACTCCCTAAAGCATATCAACGGCTTTTTCTATCGCAGCTATAAGCTTATCAACGTCATCCGTATTGTTGTAAATACCAAATGAAATTCGAACCGTTCCTTTCACATTAAGCGCATCCATCAATGGGTGAGCACAATGATGCCCGGCACGTACCGCGATCCCTTGCTGATCCAACAGTGTCGCAATGTCTTGATGGTGAACACCATCCATCACAAAAGTAATCACGCTTGCGTTGGGCTGATACCCCAAAACCTGAATATCATCCAGTTTACTGAGTGCACGGTAGGTTTCGTGCTGAAGCTGGTGGATATGATTTTCGACATCTTGCTGTGCAAAACCACTCAACCATTCTATCGCGGTGCTTAATGCAATCGCTCCCGCCACATTTGGCGTGCCCGCTTCGAATTTGCCAGGCAGTTCTGAAAAAGTAGTGCCAGAGAAAGAGACGCGCTCAACCATTTTGCCACCGCCATGCCAAGGTGGCATCGCTTCTAACAATTCAAGCTTGCCGTAAAGCACACCGATACCCGCCGGGGCATAGAGCTTGTGGCCTGAGAATACGTAGAAATCCGCGCCTAAAGCAGCAACATCACTAGGCTCATGAACGATCCCTTGCGCGCCATCGACTACCACAATCGCATTCATCTTATGTGCTTTCTCGATGACGGCTTCAATTGGCTGACGCGAACCCGTTACGTTGGTTATCTGAGCTAATGCAACAATCTTGGTTTGTTCATTTAAAAGTGCATCAAACGCAGTGAGGTCAAACTCACAATCCGATGTCATCGGTACTTTAACGACTTTAGCGCCGGTTTGTTCTGCCACAATTTGCCAAGGCACCATGTTGGCGTGATGTTCCATTTCACTCACTAAGATCTCATCGCCTGGCTGAAGGGTACTTCTTGCATACGTTTGAGCAATGAGGTTAAGTGCTTCGGTAGCGCCACGAGTCCAGATGATCTCTTTTGAAGAGCTTGCACCAATAAACTGAGCGACCTTATCTCTTGCCGCTTCAAACTGACTGGTCGCGTTCGCTGTTAAGCTATGACTACCACGGTGAACATTAGCATTTTGTTTGGAGTAATATTGGCTAATGGCATCAATAACCACCTGAGGTTTTTGTGTCGTTGCCGCGCTGTCTAAGTAAATCAATGGTTGTTGATTGATGGTTTGTGATAGCGCAGGAAACTGCTCTCGGATGTGATTGATATCAAGCATCTATTCTTACCTAAAATCTTGGATATTGAAGCTAGCGTTATGCTTAGCGGTATTGTTATTTTATCGCGACTTGTTAACCGTTGCTGACTAATCTTTATGATTCCAGCGATTTTCTTGCTCTTTGACTTGAGCGAACAGTCTTTGGTTAACAGGAACGTCTATCTGATGCTTGAGCGCAGTCTTAATAAGGTAGCCGTTAATGAAGTCGATCTCGGTCTTACGTTGGTAAAACATATCTTGCTTCATGGATGAATTGTTCTGTGCCGTGGCTTGGATTACCTGTTTGACGCTTGCTTCTAATTCATCGAATGAACAAACGATCCCTTCGGCTTGCATAACCTGCGTGAGCTCTTTAACGATAGAACTCAAAATATCCTCAAATCTTTTATCTGCAAGTTCGCCATTCTTGATCTGTTCAAGGCCCGTGAGTGGGTTGATAGCACAATTGATGGCGAGCTTAGTCCAAAGCGCGGTTTCTATTTGTGGGTTCCAACGCACAGCAGGGAGAGTATCATCTAAGACATCAACTAAAAACGTGCACTGTTGGCCGGTTTGGTTGAAAGAACCCAACTGGGTTTGTCCGATTCCTGTGTAAGACACATTATTGCGGTCTGGTTTGAATGCAGCTTGAGTAGTGGTCGCTAATATTATTGGGTAAGCATCAATTTGAGTGGCTATCTCATCAACCGCGCCCATTCCGTTATGCATGAACATAAGAATGGTGTCGGGATCGAGATGTTGAAGCAGTGGAGTCGTGGCTTCTGCTACTTGCCAAGCTTTGACCGTGAAAATAACCAAGTCACTCGCTGATAGCTTTTCGATATTGTTGTTACTGAAGGAAAGGGAAGTTTGTCCATCAAGTGATAAGTCAATTGAGTTATCAGTGGAACGACTCCACAAAGACACATTATGACCAGCTTGAAGTAGTTTTATTGCCCATAAAGAGCCGATGGCCCCTGGACCAACAATAGTGATGTTCACAGCAATACCGAGATAAGAAAGTGATGCTGCAAGGATAGCGAGGCATTAAATGAAAGCAATAAAAAATGGCACCCGAGGGTGCCATTTAGGAAGTTTTCTTAACTCGTTCTATTAGAACTTGTAAGTTACTGCTAGGTAGTGGCTCACACCTGAAGTTTTACCTGCGAATCCACCGTCTTCTAGACCGTAAATAGTTTCGTAAGCTTTAAGACCGTAACCTACAGCATAACGGTCTGAGTGCCAGTAGATACCGTTAAACATTGCGCCGCCGCTGCTTTCTGCGCTGTACTCGTCTTCCATCGCAAATTGCCAATCAATGTAACCTTGGTAAGAGATGAATGAACCGTTCTCGAAGAAGTAGAATGGTTTGAACCAGTTTGCAGAAACTTGGTAGCCGTTCCAATCTTTAATGTTTGAATCGTATGTACCGTAAAGGTTTAAGCCAATTTTGCCTAACCAAGGAACCATTACGTCAGAACCTAGACCGATTTTTTGTTGGTTTACACCAAATGTACCATTGTCACCATTTGCGTCCGGTGCAATTGTATTCACTCCATCCCACGTGATTTCAGATGCAACGTAAAGCTCTTGTACTGGACCAAATGAAAGGTCTTTACCTGTTAGTCCGTCAAGAGACATACGTGGAGCAAACTTCATGAACATTTTTGCTTGGCTGTCTGCTTTATCGCTACCTGGATCCGAAAGTAGGTTAAATACATCAACATAGCCATATAGGTCGAAGATTCCCGAGCGGCCACCGAATTCCATCTCTAGGTAATCATGTGATGATTCACCTGGAAGCTCATCAAATGCACCCATAAGGTTGAATTGCATCCACTTGTAATCATTTTTGTGGATGTCGCCGTCAGAATAATCCGCTGCCATTACCGGAGCAGAAGCTGCTGCAAGTAGGCCAAGAGTTAAAAGTGATTTACGCATAATGGAACTCTCTATGTTTAAAATAAGTAACCCGCTAATCCGTGCGTGTTTGTATGTCCGAATGCCGAGCATAATAGCGATTTTGTTCTCAAATAAAAGTGAGACAGAGTGAAAACTATAATTATTATGGTGAGCTTAATCACACTAACGATCTAAATGATGGAACTTTAATGTGTCAATGCATCTTGATGCACCTCTAATTCTATTGATTTTGTGAAATTAGATTATTTTGCGGATAAATAGGTGAAATACTGTGCTAAGCAAACGATTCTACTAATTAGAGTGACATGCATATCAAAATCAACAGTATTCCTTTCTAAGCGTTTTCTCTTCAAAAATGACTCATTCAAACCTCCTTTCAATCTTGTCTTTGATCTATTTTTGACCAACTGCGTAATGATGTTGGAATCAATTGATGAACAACTCATGTGATGACTGACTAGGAATTTCAACCTAGCTACTTTTTGAATCACGGAGAATTAAAGACAGTTCACTGCACTAGGTTTTGAGACAATTTTTAAAGATTAGTTATTGGACTAATCATTTGTGTGACGAACTGGTCTAACTTTTTTGGAGAGAAGACCGATGAAATATTCACCAGTACTCGCGGTAGCGATGTCAGCCCTGTTCATTGTGGGGTGTGATGATGACGATGAACCAACAACTCAACTACAAGCTGTACATGCATCGCCAGATGCTCCGTTGGCTAATGTGTTAGTAAATAGTCAGGCTCGTTGGAGCGGTGTCGATTATGCTCAAGCATCCGGTTATGCCTCAGTAGGTCAAGGCCAAACTACTCTGCAAGTCGATGTCCAACTCCCAGGTGACGCAGTAGCGACTGTGATTCCGCCAAGACAATTCGATTTGAGCGGTGATCTAGATTACACCGTGATGGTGGTCGGCGATGCTGATGGTTCGAATAACCCGGTTGAAGCTTTAGTTGTTACAAGGCCTGCTGAGGGAACTGCAACAAGTTCAAGTTTAGATGTGCAAGTTGTTCACGCGGCAACAGGGGTTGGAGATGTGAACTTATATGTAACGGCACCGAATGATCCATTGGGCGCTCCGCTTGGTACTCTCGGTTATAAGGACTTTACTGACGTACTCAATATCCCAGCAGGGCAATACCGTGTGAGATTAGAAACCGTGAGCGGCAGTGCTATTGCTTTTGACTCTGGAGAAATCACTCTTTCTGGCGGTAGCGAGCTAACGATTGCGGCGGTGCCAAGAGCTGATTCAAACAGTGCATCTCCGGTGAAGTTGATGGTGATGGATGGTAGCGGTTCATCTTTAATGTACGACATGGCAGAAACGGCAGAAGTAAGAGTGGGGCATTTGGTTGATGGTGCGCCGGATGTCGACCCATTTGTCAACGGTTCTGCATTTGCTCCACTTGCTGATTTAATGTTTAAAGAGATCCGTGGATTTTTAGATTTAGCAGCAGGGACTTACGATATTGACATCTTTGCCGATGGCACAACGACCAATGCATTGATTGATGCTGACGGGGTGGCTGTATTTGCCGGAATGGATTACAGCATTTATGCAGTGGGTACGTTAAGTCCACTCAATTTGGAACCACTAGTTGTCCCTGAAAACCGTCGCCCGGTTGCGACCAGTGCGGTGTTAAACATTACTCATGCTGCGGCAAACCCAGTTGCAGCATCGGTTGATATCTACTTGACTGAGAACGTGGGAATATCTGGTAGCACTCCGGCACTAAGTGATGTGAAGTTCAAAGATTACGCGAATGGTATTTATGTTGCAGCGGGATCTTACTACGTGACAATTACTGTCGCAGGAGACCCAACTACTGTTGCCATTGACTCTGCGCCTGCAACTTTGGCTGACGGTGTTGTTTATCAAGTCGTCGCGATTGATGACTCGACGGGAACTGGTTTTAACTTGATAGTAAGTGATACAACAGATTAGCGTTTAATTCTCTGCTGGCAGAAAGTAAAAGAGGGTAGCACTGGGCTACCCTCTTCTCTTTTGTTTTCTTTTACTCTTATTCGTGGTTGTTTTTGGCTTTTTCTAATAAATCAGTGAAAAAGTGGCGTAACGAGTAGAGCATGATCAAACTTGGAATCACCATTAATGACGTCAGTATAAAGAAGGTTGACCAATCATTGAGGAAGTCGACCAGCTCACCGCTAAATGAAGCCAGAGTTGTACGACCGAAATTTCCCAATGATGCTAGCAAGGCGTATTGCGTTGCCGAGAAAGCTTGCCCAGTTAGTAGCGTTAAGAAGGAAACGAATGCCACTGTCGAAAAGGCGGTTGTGAAGTTATCGACAATAATCGTTGCAAGGAATAAGTTTTCATTGGGTCCTATTTGAGCAATCCATGCAAACATTAGGTTGCTGGCTGCCATTGCTACGCCGCCAATCATTAGCCCACGTACAATACCAAATTTCACATTGAAGACACTGCCTAGCAAGGTGAAGAATATGGTTGCACCCCAACCAATTAACTTGGAGTAGTGGCCGATTTGTTCATTGCTAAAGCCGATCTCTTTATAGAAGGGAATCGACATTCTGCCCAAGAAGGCTTCACCTATCTTAAACAGGAATACGAACAACAGAAGCGTAATAGCGACTTGAACACCGTTTCGCTTAAAGAAATCGTAGAAAGGTTCCAACACTGTAACGCTTAGCCAGGCAACAACTTTAGAGCCCACAACTTTATTATGGCGCTGTTGTGCTTCTTTTTGTAATGCTTCACGTTGTGTTGTTGGTTCTCCGACAAACAGGGTGAATAGCATCAGAATGATAACGACACCGGCCATACCGTAATAAACACCATTCCAACCTATTGTATCGGCATTGATAAATGCGAGATAACCAGGAAGAGAGTAGCCTGTCCACCATCCCATCACTGCCATTGCGGATGCTTGCGGTAATTTGGTGGATTCAGATTTAGGAAATGAATCAATACGGAAGGCATCAATGGCTATATCTTGGGTTGCCGACGCAATCGCAATTCCGAGAGCCAGCATTGAGGTGAACATCAAGTCATTGGCAGGGTTAACCCCAGCAATGAACAGCGTGCAGATCAATACAAAGCTTTGGCATAGAAATATCCAACTGCGTCGTTGTCCCAATATCGCATGTAGAATCGGCAGTTTGACTCGGTCTACCAGTGGTGCCCAAAGAAAGTTAATCGCATAGACGGCGAACACACTACCGAAATAACCGATAGCAGCACGAGTTAATCCTGCATCTTTTAGCCAGCCTGACATGTTAGAACCGATAAGAACCCAAGGAAAGCCACTCGAACAACCCAACATAAACACCCAAAGTAGACGTTTATCTAGGTAGCTACGGAAAGTCTGCATCCAAGAAAGAGAGGGAGTGCCAGATGACATGGGGCGTCCTTGTATAGAAAAACGCCCTTAAGAGGTTAAGGGCGCTGTATGAGATTACTTAAGAAGTGTTACTTTGTTGATGATGATAGGGTCGACTGGAATATCGGACATGCGGCCCATTCGCTTAGTCGGAATAGTTGCCATCTTTTGTACGACATCAAACCCTTCAGTTACCGTGCCAAAAACAGCGTAGCCCGGGTTACCACCTTTTGCATTCAAGAAGTCGTTATCCGAAAAGTTGATAAAGAACTGACGAGTCGCAGAGTCTGGATCGTTAGTGCGAGCCATTGCGATCGTTGCTGTATCATTCTTTAGACCGTTACTGCCTTCATTTTTGATTGGGGCATAAGTCGCTTGTTGATTCATGTCTTGATCGAAGCCGCCACCTTGCGCCATAAAGCCAGGAATAACACGGTGGAAGATAGTGCCTTCGTAGCTGCCGTCTGCCACGTATTTTAGGAAGTTTTCAGTACTAACCGGAGCTTGCTCTTGGTTTAGCTCAATCGTGAAGTCACCTAATGTTGTTTCAACGTTCACTTTTGGGCCTGCCCAAACGCTCACGCTCACCAGCATTAATGCAATAGAAGTTAGAATACGGCTCATTAGAAACGTTCCTTCATGTAGTTTTGTAGTTCAGGGTCGTTCGCGATTTCAGTAAGAACCAAGTTGATCACATCGTTTAGAACCATTGAGATGTCGTCGTTTGAAGCACTTAGCGCTCCAGTACGAGTTGCGGTACCGTTGAATGTTTTAACGAGCTTACCTTCAGGTGTCTCGGCCGTTACTTCAAGCGTTACTTTACCGTCCATTTTGTTTTCCATAATGGTGTGTTCTACGGTAACAAGTGCTTCTTGAATCTCTAAAACAATGGAGTTTTCACTGTTTACGCTTGCTCGAAAACCTTGAGACTCTAACTGTTGAGCTACTGCGTTCTCTAGCGAAATACGCATGTTTTGTTTAGCGTGAATTGGCTGAATGTTCGAACGGCCACTATCAACCAAGGCTACATATTGAGCGGCACGAACATCTTTACTGGTTAGTGTGTATGTTTTGCCTTGTACAAGGTTGCTTGAGCTTAGTGAAGCTTCTGGCATTACATTGATCTGTTCTTGCTGAGGGGCAGAACATGCTGTCAATGCCATAATAGAAGCAGCCAAAATCAGTTTTTTCATTCCTTTATCCTTTCTAAATTCACACCAGAAGCTCGGTATCTTAAATTCTTGTGAAGTCGTTTCTGCTTATTTATTAAAATTCGCAGGCTCTCTTGTTGCTTGTAATATCTCAAATTTTTGGTTTAGTTCAAGCGTTTCAACGTTAGCTTCACCAAATAGTCTTGCTAGTTTGACATCGTATCCGAGGTGTCGGTTGCCAATAACAATTAATTTGCCTCCGTTGCTAAGAACATGCTTTGCATCACAGAACATTTGCCATGCAATGTGGTCTGTAATCGCTTGTTGCTGGTGGAACGGAGGATTACACATAACTAAGTAAGTGCTGTTCTTCTTGAAGCCATCTAAACAGTTGTTGGCGATGAACTGGAAGTTGCCTTCTTCACCAAGGTTATCCTTGACGTTTTGGCGCGCCGATTCCACCGCCATAAAGCTTTCATCCACACAGGTGATACGAGCTTGTGGGTTCAATTGCCCTGCTTTTACACTCAATACGCCGTTGCCACAGCCTAAGTCGATGATATGACGTAGCTCAGGATCTTGAGGGATGTGCTCTAGCATATAACGAGCGCCTTGATCGAGTGCTTCCCCTGAGTAAACATTTGGTAAATTTTTCAGGCGGATATCTTCACCGTCTACGTCCCATTCAACATAAGGTTCTACTGTTTGAATCGGTTGGCAGTTTGGAGAAGAGAACACAAGGCGGTGCTTTTTCTTAGCCAGAGAGGTTTTGGTTTCACCGAGATATTTTTCAAACAGGTTCAGTGTTGAAGTGTGAATCTCTTTTACTTTATTCACACCAATCACTTGGCAGCCTTCTGGCAATGCTTGGCGCAACTGGCTCAATTGCCATATTAGGTGACGGTTGGTTTTTGGCAATTGCATGATCACAAGGTCGATACCGTGTGGGATATCATCCATCGTGTTCAAGAAGTTCACTCGGTTACTTTGATTGCGCTGTAAGTTTTTTAGCGTTCCGCGATGAGAAATGAAAGAGTCACTCATCATGGTCACGTCATGATCTTTGGAGAACCAAGCGGATAGGGCGCCAAAACTGTCGTTCATGATCAGGATGTGTTTACCAGGTTCAAGATTCATCTCTTCAACATGGCTAATCAGATATTCGTCGCCGGCATCCCAAGCTTGAAGGGTTTCATTTGAACGGTTGGGGAAACGATTTAGGGTTAAAGTTCTATCGTGAAGGGTAAGTTCAGTTTTCATTGCTTGAGATACTTATGTAAGAAATAACAAAGATATTGTCTCAAATGCAGCCTGAACAAGATATAAAAAACTCGACTAAACCCCTCGAGTCAGCGATGAAATACTCAGACAGTCGGTTAGTTAGGGTTTATACTGGAGCGACAGATAATGCCAATACGCTATTTAAGGAATCACAATGATCCAAGAAGTTATCGAAACAAAATTGCACAATGAGTTTTCACCAAGTCATTTAAACGTGGTGAATGAGAGCTATATGCACAATGTTCCGGCTGGTTCTGAGAGTCATTTTAAAGTGATTGTTGTCAGCGATGTGTTTGAAGGTTTGCGTCTTATTGCTCGTCATAGAGCGGTAAATAAAGCACTATCAGAAGAGCTAGCGAATAATATTCACGCATTATCCATTCACACTTATACAAAAGATGAATGGATGAAGCAGCTAAATAACGTGCCAGATAGCCCGATGTGTATGGGTGGTGGTAAGTAAGATAATTAACCCATATAGAAGAGGCGGCTAGGGCGCCTCTTTTGTCTCAAAATCTATCTGTTTTCTGTTGTTATATCACTCAAGCTGATGGTAAATTGACCGACCAAAAATACCTACAATGAGTAATGTTTTTATTAACAGTGTTTCAACATAACACGTAAAATATTAGTTTGTGACAGAGTATTAATCTCTTGTTTAAAACACGTTCTAAAAGCCATTCTATCTGTGCGGCTCGTCAAATTTATACATATTTGAGAGTCCATATGCTTCAAATCTCACCAAATAAAGGCCGTATTCAAGTTATTGGTCATGGCATCAAGTTGTCAAAAAATGCTAGAATATGGCACCTGATAAATCTCACATAATTCTTGTGATGAGTTTATTAATGTATTGTTGCGATTTTGGTATCTCAAATTTACCAAAACCGGACACTGTAATGTCGTGTCTAAGGGCGATTTTAAAACGTCCTGAATTTACGCAATTAAAAGAATCTTTTTCCCGATAAAGTAGTGCAAGTGCGTATGATTACAATAAAGAAGGGTTTGGATCTTCCTATCGCAGGAACTCCATCCCAGGTGATTAATGATGGTAAGTCCATCACTAAAGTCGCCTTGCTTGGCGAAGAGTACGTTGGTATGCGTCCTACGATGCATGCTCGCGTTGGTGATGAAGTGAAGAAAGGCCAAGTTCTTTTTGCAGATAAAAAGAACCCAGGTGTTGTATTTACTTCTCCAGCAAGCGGTAAAGTTATTGAAGTGAACCGTGGTGCTAAGCGTGTTCTTCAATCAGTAGTGATTGAAGTAGCAGGCAATGAGCAAATCACGTTCAATAGCTATGAAGCTAACCAACTAGTAGGCCTTGACCGTGAAACGGTTAAAGCTCAGTTAGTTGAGTCTGGCGCATGGACCGCTTTGCGAACTCGTCCGTTCAGCAAGGTTCCAGCAGTTGATTCTGAAACTCAGGCTATTTTTGTTACTGCTATGGATACTAATCCGCTAGCAGCTGAGCCAGAATTAATCATTAACGAGCAGTCTGATGCTTTCGTTGCTGGTTTAGATCTTCTTTCAACTCTGACTAACGGTAAAGTGTACGTTTGTAAAAAAGGTACTAGCTTACCTCGTTCAGCTCAGTCTAACGTTGAAGAACATGTTTTTGATGGCCCACACCCTGCAGGTCTTGCAGGCACGCATATGCATTACCTGTATCCGGTAAATGCACAAAATGTAGCGTGGAGCATTAACTACCAAGACGTGATCGCATTCGGTAAGCTTTTCCTTACTGGTGAGATTTACTCTGAGCGCGTTGTTTCTCTGGCTGGTCCAGTAGTTAACAACCCTCGTCTAGTTCGTACTCAAATTGGTGCTAGCCTTGAAGAGTTGACGGACAGCGAGTTGATGCCAGGTGAAGTTCGCCTGATCTCAGGTTCAGTGCTATCTGGTGTTCACGCTTCAGGTCCACATGCTTACCTTGGCCGTTACCATCAACAAGTTTCGGTTCTTCGTGAAGGTCGTGATAAAGAGCTATTCGGCTGGGCTATGCCTGGTAAGAACAAGTTCTCTGTTACTCGTTCATTCCTTGGTCACGTGTTTAAAGGTCAGTTGTTCAACATGACAACGACAACGAACGGTAGTGACCGCTCTATGGTTCCAATTGGTAACTACGAGAAAGTAATGCCATTAGATATGGAGCCTACTTTGCTGCTTCGCGATCTATGCGCTGGTGACGTTGATAGTGCACAAGCACTTGGTGCGCTAGAGCTAGATGAAGAAGATTTAGCACTGTGTACCTTTGTATGTCCTGGTAAGTACGAGTACGGTCAGTTACTTCGTGAATGCCTAGATACAATTGTGAAGGAAGGGTAATTTTCATGGGCCTTAAAAAGTTTATTGAAGACATCGAGCATCATTTTGAACCAGGTGGTAAACACGAAACGTGGTTTGCGCTTTACGAAGCAGCAGCAACACTTTTCTACACACCAGGTACTGTTACAAAGAAAAGCTCGCATGTCCGTGATAGCGTTGATTTAAAACGTATCATGATCATGGTTTGGCTTGCGGTATTCCCAGCAATGTTCTGGGGTATGTACAACGCAGGTGGTCAGGCTATCGCAGCACTAAACCACATGTATTCAGGTGCAGAACTAGTTTCTATCATTGATGGTAACTGGCACTACTGGCTAACCGAAATGCTTGGAGCCTCCTTAGGGGCCGATGCAGGTTGGGGCAGTAAGATGCTCTTGGGTGCGACTTACTTCTTACCTATCTACGCAACGGTATTTATCGTTGGTGGTTTCTGGGAAGTACTGTTCTGTATGGTGCGCAAGCACGAAGTCAACGAAGGTTTCTTTGTTACTTCTATCTTATTTGCGCTTATCGTTCCGCCAACACTTCCTCTATGGCAAGCAGCACTAGGTATTACCTTCGGTGTTGTAGTTGCGAAAGAGATCTTCGGTGGTACGGGTCGTAACTTCCTGAACCCTGCACTTGCTGGCCGTGCGTTCCTATTCTTTGCATATCCTGCACAGATTTCAGGTGACGTAGTTTGGACTGCTGCAGACGGTTTCTCTGGTGCAACTGCTCTTAGCCAATGGGCTCAAGGCGGCGGTAGCGCACTAATGAACGTAACATCTGGTGAAGCAATCACTTGGATGGACGCATTCATTGGTAACATCCCAGGTTCTATCGGTGAAGTTTCAACGCTTGCACTTATGATTGGTGCAGCAATGATTGTTTACATGGGCATTGCTTCATGGCGCATCATTGCGGGTGTAATGATCGGTATGGTTGCAGTATCAACACTATTTAACGTGATTGGTTCTGACACTAATGCAATGTTCAGCATGCCTTGGCATTGGCACCTAGTTCTAGGTGGTTTCGCATTCGGTATGTTCTTCATGGCGACTGACCCAGTATCAGCTTCATTTACCAATAAAGGTAAGTGGTGGTACGGCATCCTAATCGGCGCAATGTGTGTAATGATTCGTGTAGTTAACCCTGCATACCCAGAAGGCATGATGCTTGCGATTCTATTCGCAAACCTATTTGCTCCTCTGTTTGACCACGTTGTAATCGAGAAGAACATTAAGCGGAGACTAGCGCGCTATGGCAAGTAATAACGATAGCATTAAAAAGACGCTGTTTGTTGTTATCGCATTGAGCCTAGTGTGCTCAATCATCGTTTCAACAGCTGCAGTTGTTCTTAAACCTAAGCAACAAGCTAACGCAGTTCTGGATCAGCAAACTAAGATCCTTGAAGTTGCGGGCATTGAACTTGCGGGTAATATCCCAGCACTGTACGCAGAGAACATCGAACCTCGTCTAGTTGATTTCGCTACTGGCGATTTCGTTGACGGCGACGCTGCTGCATACGACCAACGTAAAGCGGCAAAAGATCCGGCTCAGTCAATCAAGCTTTCAGCTGAAGATGACATCGCTAAGATCATTCGTCGTGCTAACACGGGTACGGTATACCTAGTGAAAGATGGGGCTGAAACTTCTAAAGTTATCATCCCTGTTCACGGTAACGGTCTATGGTCAATGATGTACGCATTCGTTGCGGTAGAAACTGATGGCAACACAGTTTCTGGTATCACTTACTACGAGCAAGGTGAAACTCCTGGACTTGGTGGTGAAGTTGAGAACCCAACTTGGCGCGCTCAATTCGTTGGTAAGAAATTATTCGACGAAAACCACAAACCTGCTATTCAGGTTGTTAAAGGTGGCGCTCCTCAAGGTTCTGAGCACGGTGTAGATGGCCTTTCTGGTGCAACACTGACCAGCGTTGGTGTTCAACATACATTTGACTTCTGGTTAGGTGATATGGGCTTTGGTCCGTTCCTAGCAAAAGTTCGTGACGGAGGTCTGAACTAATGTCTAGTGCAAAAGAAATTAAAAAGAGCATCTTAGCGCCTGTGTTGGATAACAACCCAATCGCGCTACAGGTTCTTGGTGTGTGTTCTGCTCTTGCGGTAACCACTAAGCTAGAAACTGCATTTGTTATGACTATCGCGGTAATGTTCGTTACTGCTCTGTCTAACTTCTTCGTTTCTTTGATCCGTAACCACATTCCTAACAGTGTGCGTATCATCGTTCAGATGGCAATTATCGCATCATTAGTAATCGTGGTAGACCAAGTGCTTAAAGCATACTTATACGATATCTCTAAGCAGCTATCTGTATTCGTTGGCCTAATCATTACTAACTGTATTGTAATGGGTCGTGCTGAAGCATTCGCAATGAAGTCTGCGCCAATCCCATCTTTCATCGATGGTCTTGGTAACGGTCTTGGTTACGGTTTCGTTCTTATCACTGTTGGTTTCTTCCGTGAGCTTCTAGGCTCTGGCAAACTATTTGGTATGGAAGTACTACCTCTAGTGAGCAACGGTGGTTGGTATCAGCCAAACGGCTTGATGCTTCTAGCACCTTCTGCATTCTTCCTAATTGGTTTCTTGATTTGGGCAATTCGTGTGTTCAAACCAGAACAAGTAGAAGCGAAGGGGTAAGGTAGTCATGGAACATTATATTAGTCTGCTAGTTAAATCGATTTTCATCGAAAACATGGCGCTTTCTTTCTTCCTAGGTATGTGTACATTCCTAGCGGTTTCTAAGAAAGTTAAAACTTCTTTTGGTCTTGGTGTTGCGGTAGTTGTAGTACTTACAATCGCTGTTCCTGTAAACAACCTTGTTTACACACACATCCTAAAAGAAAATGCACTTGTTGCCGGTGTCGATTTAAGTTTCCTTAACTTCATCGCATTCATCGGTGTTATCGCTGCACTTGTACAAATCCTAGAGATGGTTCTAGACCGTTTCTTCCCACCTTTGTACAACGCACTAGGTATCTTCCTTCCATTGATCACAGTTAACTGTGCAATCTTTGGTGGTGTATCTTTCATGGTAACTCGTGACTACAACTTTGCTGAATCTGTTGTTTACGGCTTCGGTTCTGGTGTGGGTTGGATGTTAGCTATCGTTGCTCTTGCGGGTATCCGTGAGAAGATGAAGTACTCTGACGTACCTCCAGGTCTACGTGGCCTTGGTATCACGTTCATTACTGTTGGTCTGATGGCGTTAGGCTTTATGTCTTTCTCTGGTGTTCAACTGTAGGGTAAGCACCCAGTAATAAGGAATAACAAATGCAAAGCATTATTCTTGGCGTAGCGATGTTTACCATTATTGTATTGGCTCTAGTACTAGTGATTCTTTTCGCTAAGTCTAAGCTAGTACCATCAGGTGACATCACTATTGCTGTAAACGGCGACCCTGAAAAGGCGATCGTTACTCAACCTGGTAGCAAGCTACTTGGTGCCCTAGCTGGCGCTGGTATCTTCGTATCGTCTGCTTGTGGTGGCGGTGGCTCTTGTGGTCAGTGTCGTGTAAAAGTTAAGTCTGGTGGTGGCGACATCCTACCAACTGAACTTGATCACATCACCAAAGGCGAAGCTCGCGAAGGCGAACGTCTTGCATGTCAAGTTGCTATGAAAACTGACATGGAGATTGAGCTAGACGAAGACATCTTTGGTGTTAAGAAGTGGGAATGTACAGTTATCTCTAATGATAACGAAGCTACTTTCATCAAAGAGCTAGCACTTGCTATCCCTGAAGGTGAAGAAGTTCCATTCCGCGCGGGTGGTTATATTCAGATTGAAGCTGAACCACATCACGTGAAATACGCAGATTACGATATTCCTGACGAATACCGTGGTGACTGGGATAAGTTCAACTTGTTCCGTTACGAGTCTATCGTTAAAGAGCATTCGATTCGTGCTTACTCTATGGCTTCATACCCAGAAGAGAAAGGCATCATCAAGCTTAACGTGCGTATCGCAACTCCGCCGCCAAACAACCCTGACGTAGCTCCTGGTGTGATGTCTTCATACATCTGGTCTCTTAAAGAAGGCGACAAATGTACTATTTCTGGTCCATTTGGTGAGTTCTTTGCTAAAGACACAGACAATGAAATGGTATTCATCGGTGGTGGTGCAGGTATGGCGCCAATGCGTTCACATATCTTCGACCAACTTAAGCGTCTTAACTCTACTCGTAAGATGTCTTACTGGTACGGTGCACGTTCTAAGCGTGAGATGTTCTACATTGAAGATTTCGATGGCCTAGCGGCTGCAAACGAGAACTTCGTGTGGCACTGTGCACTGTCTGATCCTCAACCAGAGGACAACTGGGACGGTTACACAGGTTTCATCCACAACGTATTGTACGAAAACTACTTGAAGGATCATGAAGCTCCTGAAGACTGTGAGTACTACATGTGTGGTCCACCAATGATGAACGCGGCTGTTATCGGCATGCTGAAAGATCTTGGTGTAGAAGATGAAAACATCCTACTAGATGACTTCGGTGGTTAATCCATTTAAGTGATTGATATTATGGCTGACTCTTACGAGTCAGCCATTTGTTTTTCTAAGACCACTCGTGACAACAAACTGGCTTATATAAGAAAGAGTAAGGCATTTAAAATACCTATTTTTTACTCTTATTTTTCCTTATATAAATCCTTAACTTTAAACAGGAGTAAGCAAGTGAGAATTTGGCTTGTTGCATTAACTTCTTTGATTTTTCTTGCGGGCTGTGATCAGGCAAGAGAGCAAGTGCATTTAAGTGGCCCGACAATGGGTACCAGTTACAATATCAAGTACATCAATGGTGATGAATTTCCTGAGTCTAACGAAGTTCATACCGAGATCGACCGTCTGCTTGAAGAAGTGAATGATCAAATGTCGACCTACCGTGAAGACTCAGAACTGAGCCGTTTTAACCAGCATAAAGGTGCCGATGCATTCGAAGTATCTGAACAAACAGCTACTGTTGTGAAAGAAGCGATTCGTTTGAACGGTCTTACTGAAGGTGCATTGGATGTTACGGTTGGACCATTAGTTAACCTTTGGGGTTTTGGTCCTGAAGCTCGCCCTGAAGTGGTTCCATCAGATGAAGAGCTTGCGGCTCGCAAGGCTAAGGTTGGTATTCATCACTTAAGCGTTGATGGTAATAAGCTAAGCAAAGACTTGCCTAACTTGTATGTTGACCTTTCAACTATCGCAAAAGGTTGGGGTGTGGATGTCGTTGCTGATTACCTTGATTCAATTGGTATTCATAATTACATGGTTGAAGTAGGTGGTGAAATCCGCTTGAAGGGTTTAAACCGTGAAAGTGTGGGTTGGCGTATCGCCATAGAGAAGCCAACTGTCGACGAGCGCAACATTCAAGAGATCATCGAGCCGGGTGATATGGCGATCGCAACATCTGGTGACTACCGTAACTATTTTGAGCGCGATGGTGTTCGTTACTCACACATCATCAACCCTGAAACAGGCAAGCCGCTTCATCATAAAGTGGTTTCTGTAACCGTTTTAAACCCGTCTTCAATGACTGCAGATGGTTTATCTACAGGCCTTATGGTCTTAGGTGAAGAGAAAGGACTGGAAGTCGCGAACCAACATAACATCCCTGTGTTCATGGTGGTAAAAACAGCAGATGGCTTTAAAGAAATTGCTTCTGAAGCATTTAAGCCATACTTAGGTAAATAAGGTAAGCGAGATAATTATGAATACATTTCTGATTACATTTGGTGTTTTTCTTGCAGTAATCGCAGCGATGTCTATTGGCTATATTATCCAAAAGAAAGTTGTGAAGGGTAGCTGTGGTGGCTTAGGTGCTGTTGGTATTGATAAAGTATGTAACTGTCCTGAACCTTGTGATGCGCGCAAAAAGCGTGAAGCACGTGAAGCATACCGCGAAGAGAAACTGGCTGAGCGTCAGCAAAAAGAAGCTTCTTGGAATAAAGATCGTATTGCTTAATTGCGATTAGCAGCAATAACGATTAGGAGCGAAACCTGCTCCCCAAAAAACAAAGAGCCCAAGGTTAACACCTTGGGCTCTTTTCATTTTAAAGGCTGACTCGATTCGTGCTCTAGGAAAGGAGGAACTACTCATTAACGCGTTGAAGGTTATTGCGAGCGCATATCAACTGGTTTCGACCTTGCTTTTTCGCGGTATAAAGTAGCTCGTCTGCTGCTTTGATTTGCTCGTCTAAAGAGCCTTCTTGGTCGGTCACGCCAATGCTCATGCTCACTTTAATCACATATGAATCATGCTGCACTTCATGATTTTTAATTGCGACTCTCATCGATTCCAAGGTCTCTATAAAATCTTCAAATGGTTCGCATGACTGAATGCAAAACTCTTCGCCACCGAAGCGAACTGCTAAATCATCTTTAAAGTGCTCTTTGATGATTTTACCAACCTCAATTAATACCGCGTCACCACCATCGTGGCCGTAGGTATCATTCACCTTTTTAAAAAAGTCGATATCCATCATAGCGATACTGCGATGTTCGCAGCCTTTGCATGTTTGATTGAAAAGGTAGCGACGGTTCCAAAGCCCAGTCAGAGCATCCTCATTTGCATGACGAAACAGCTCATTAGTCGCTTCTTTCATGTCGAGTAATTGGTGAATACGGCAGAAAAATTCTTCTTGGTTAAATGGCTTATAAAGGAAGTCGTTGGCGCCAGCTTTAAGGAAGCGAGCGGTCATTGTGCGATCATCACTGCCAGATAGGCCGAGAATAGCGAGTTGATTACGATCGTGTTGGACTCGAATATCACGGGTCATCGAAATGCCATCTTTGTTCGGCATGTCATGGTCGGTAACGACAAAAGTGATATCAGGGTCGTTTTGGAGGAGTTCTAGTGCTTGCTCTCCATCTACCGCTTGAATCGTTTGAATATATTGATGCTCAAGAAGTTGGACGACATATCGACGGACCACAGCAGAATCATCAACTACTAAGGCTTTATGGTATCGGTTATTCGAGATTCGATTAACCAGAGGAAGTAAGTAACTGACTGACGACATGCTGTCTTTGAGGATGTAATCAAGCACACCTTTTGCGAGTACTTGCTCTCGAAGTGTGTTGTTGAACATACCGGTGAGCACAATGATTTTTTGTTGATAGCCGAGTACCAAATCAATGATCTCACCATCTTGGCCATCGGGTAAGCAGTAATCGAGCACCGCACACAAGAAATCCGTCTCTTGCTCTAAGATAGCTTTGGCTTCTGCTACAGATTCAGCCAGTGAAACATCATAGCCATCATTTTTAAATTGCTGGTACAGGTAGTTTCTGAATGCACGACTGTCTTCTACTACTAGTATTTTCTCACTCAAAAGCTATCCCTACTTATAGACTAAATACTCCTTAACAATACTATCAGAATAGTAGGCGGCTATTGAAGAGAAACCTGTTGAGCTGGACTCCAGATCATTTTAAATCTAGGAATAATTGATTATACTGTTCATAGATACAGTTGTAAGGTTGAGTTATTCCTAAATGTGTAGTGCGGGCGAAGAGAAAGTTAGAAAAATAATCCATGTTGATATGGATTGTTTTTACGCAGCTGTAGAAATGCGAGATAACCCATCTTATAGAAATCGACCGCTCGCCGTCGGGGGACACGAAAAACAGCGCGGGGTTTTGAGTACATGTAATTACGAAGCTCGCAAGTTTGGTATTCGTTCTGCAATGCCAACAGGAAAAGCGCTGCAGCTTTGCCCCAACCTGTTGGTTGTTCCTGGGAGAATGTCGGTCTACGTCGAAATATCGAAAAAGATCCGCGAAATTTTTTCTCGATACACATCCATTATTGAACCTCTTTCTTTGGATGAAGCTTTCCTTGATGTCACCGATTCCAAGCAATGTCATGGTTCAGCCACACTGATTGCAGAGGCGATTCGTCACGATATCTGGAATGAACTCAACTTGACCGCTTCGGCTGGTATCGCTCCAATAAAGTTTCTAGCGAAAGTAGCGTCAGATATGAACAAGCCTAACGGACAGTTTGTGATTCCTCCACAAGACGTACAAGCTGTGATTGATGAGCTCCCACTCGAAAAGATTCCCGGTGTTGGCAAGGTCAGTATCGAAAAACTGCATCAAGCAGGCTTCTTTACGTGTAAGGATATTAAGGAGTCTGACTATCGCGATTTATTGCTCAGGTTTGGCCGTCAAGGAGCATCACTCTGGAAGCGCAGTCATGGAGTTGATGACCGAGAAGTTATCATCGAACGTGAACGAAAATCGGTAGGTGTGGAGCGCACATTTATTCAAAACATTTCTACCTACGAGGAATGTTGGCAGGTGATCGAAGACAAGCTATTTCCTGAACTCGAAACTCGCTTAGAAAAAGCTAGCCCAAGCAAAGCGATCATCAAGCAGGGCATTAAGCTCAAGTTCGCCGACTTTCAACAAACCACTATTGAACACATACACGCCTCTCTTGATCGCGAACACTTCAAAGAACTGTTAAGTGAAATACTGAAAAGACAACAGGGGCGAGAAATACGCCTGCTTGGTTTAAGCGTAATGCTGCAGCCCAAAGACCAAATGCGTCAGTTGAGTTTCTTTTAGGCTGTCTTGTTTAGAGAGTAATAAGAATAGAGGGTAGGTGAGGATAGAGGATAAGTGGGAATAGAGAGTAATGAGATGTGCACTGATAAGCACCGACTAGACTTCATAGCCTAGCCAGTTTCTATATCAATACGTGAGATGCCTTATCTAGGAAGCTGTTTAACTCGCGCTAAGGTATCACTGAATGGTTGCTGCTCTAGCTTGCCGTAACCAACCATTTTGCTGGCTTTAAGCTTGGTTGAAAGCGGGGTTGCAATTCCGCATAGAAAACGCGTAATGGCTTCGTCGGTGATCAATTGTTGGCTCTTAGATACAAATTCATGAATCCATGTCATTACGGTTTCGTCGTCAACGGGTTCAACATCGACGGTTGGTAATATTGCTACCTCACCACGGCATACCGAGCAATGACCACAGTTTGTTGGTGCCTTATCATCGGCAAAGTAGCTCGCTAGGCGTGAGCTTAGACAAGTGTCTGCCTCAAAGAAGCTCAGCATTTGGTTAAGACGGTTTATTTCACTGTTCTCTTTTTCCTTAAACAATTCAGTTAGACGTTCCGATAACTGCATCATGTCTTCAGAGGTGTTGTGGATAGCATACACATCGGTGATCTGCTTACTTTCCAACTCAATCCAACCTTGTTCATTGAAATAATCGATTGCCGCAATCACACGCTGACGATCAGTCTGGAAGTGTGTCCACAGTGCATCGAAGTCGACTTGGCACCAGACCCTGGCTTGAGGCGAGCACTGGAAAATCGCTTCGACAAAATGACGACGTTCGCCTTGGAACTGTTCGGTGATCTGCTGTTTCGGGCGAACGAACTTAAATTTGTAGTCAGCGAAATAGCTGTACTTCGGCTCAATCACGCCTTCAATTTCGAGATACACCAGTAGCGTTTTTAGCGGCAACTGACGAATGTTGGATTCACGTGATAGCTGGTTAAGCATAATCTCCCATTGGTTTGAGCCAGAAGCGCCAATGTTTTGATTTTCGTAGATCTCTTTCAATACTGCTTGGATCGATATGTTGTCTGGCGTATCGCCAAATACGAAGTTCTCCAGTGTACTGAGGCCGTACTTGTTGGCGAGAAGAATACATACTGAAGGCTGGCCATCTCGGCCTGCTCGACCGATCTCTTGCGAGTAGTTCTCTATCGATTTTGGTAAATCAAAGTGAATGACTCGGCGAATGTTGGATTTATCGACGCCCATACCAAACGCAATGGTGGCCACGATACAGTTCACGTCATCATTCATGAATTGATGTTGAATTACATCTCTGTTTTCTGGCTTAAGACCTGCATGATAAGCCACAGCATTAACGCCAGCGTTACGAAGTTGCTGAGCCACCATCTCTGCTGTTTGTTGAAGGGTGACATAAACAATAGTCGGAGCAAGAGAAGCTTGATTAACGACGTTGCACAAGGTTTCTAGTTTGCTGGTTTGTTCGCAAGGTTGAATAGACAGATCGAGGTTTTGACGATAGAAACCCGTAACCACAACACGTTCCTCATCGATATCAAACTTAGACTTCATATCTTGGATAACTGATGTGGTCGCGGTGGCTGTCAGTAGCAGTACCTGAGGAATATTGAGCTGTTTTTGGTATTGGGGAAGCTTTAGGTAGTCTGGTCTAAAGTTATGTCCCCATTCTGAAATACAGTGCGCTTCATCGACCACCAGTAACGAGATCGGCACTTGGGAGATAAACTGGCGAAAGCGCTCGTTCTTCAAGCGTTCAACGGAGATCATGAGGATCTTGGTGTCTCCGTTACGTACCGACTGCATCACTTGTTGGGTGGTTTGTCTGTCTTGGCTTGATTCGATTGCAGCTGCGCTAATGCCTTTGCTGTGTAAGAAGCTGAGCTGGTCTTTCATTAAAGCTAACAGTGGCGATATTACTAAGGTTAAATGTGGCAATGCTAGCGCTGGCAATTGATAGCAAAGCGACTTACCTGAGCCTGTTGGGAATATGGCCGCCGTCGAATGACCAGATAGAACATTATCAATGACTTGCTTTTGCCCGTTACGCAGTGAGTCGAATCCGAATACTTGTTTTAACTTCTGCTCAATCATTTATGTTCTACCTGAATTATTAAGTGTCGTATTGATGATAAAGCGAGCGTCCATTCATGATCGCGTCGCTTGATGAATCAAATGTCTTGCACCTGATTGTACCTAATTCTATTCTGTAGCTCCTATAGAAAAGCACTCCAATAGTATGAATAAGTCAGAGCTTCGCCAAATAATCTTAGAGCAACTCGAATCCCGACTACATATCGCCCAATCTGCGACTCAGCGTGCGATTGATGCTGCGACCGATGAAGAGACTGTGCCTGAACATAAGTACGATACATTGGCATTAGAAGCTTCTTATCTTGCTCATGGCCAAGCCGTAAGAGTGCAAGAGTGTGAAGACGACATTCAGTGTTATCGTAACTTAGTGCTGCGTGATAGTGAGAAGATTACGGTGAGCAGTTATGTTGTGGTCATTGACGAGCATGATCAATATAAACACTTTTTTATGGGACCGAGAGTCGGCGGACTTTCTGTCATGTGGAATGATAATGAAGTCGCTATCGTGACGGCAAATGCACCTTTTGGCCAGGCTCTAATGGGTAAAGAAGTCGGTGATGAAATTGAGTTTAAGGTCGCAGATAAACAGTTTTGCTACGAAGTAATATCTATCGACTAACTCAGTAACGGATATATATATAAAACGTTTCTCTGACAAAGAAGCATATACCAAGGGTATAGTAATCGGTCAGATTGATGAGAGGATGTTATGAAAAACAATGTATTTATGAAAAACAAAATATTTATTAAAAACAATGTATTAATCGCATCGTTAACAGCGGTAATCTCTTTTGTGAGCCTGCCAACGTTTGCTGCTCAGTGTCGAGTTGATTTGAAAAATGAACTACGAATCGATGACCAAAAAGTCGAAATCCATCAAGTGAATGGTGATACGGCCGTTTTTGATGATAACAACGATCTCTATATCCATGGTGAGAAGGTTGAGCTTGATGCCGACCAACAAGCGGCGATTGAAAAATACCGCGAAAGTATGAGTGAGTACTTACCACGAGCGAAACAAATGGCTAACGATAGCCTAGCATTAGCGAATGACGTGATTGATGATATTGCGGCTAGCCTAGATTCACCGGAATCATTTGATAATGTAAAAGAATCAATGAAAACCTACTTTGCTGAACTGGAAGCTCGTTACTACAAAGATGGTGAGTTAGTGTTACCAGCTGAAAGCTTTGATTCGATGGCCAATGGTTGGTCTGAAGATTTCGAGAAGGCGAAAGAAATCTTTAATCAAGAATTTATCTCCAGCGCTTTTAATGCGATGTCAGAAAAAATGAAACAAGATGGTGGTTTAAACCTTACCGAATTGGCTGATAGCATGGCTGAATTAAAGCTTAAAGTTGAAGAGCGAATGAAAGAACACTCTCAACAAGTGCAAGAGGAAGCGAATGAGCTCTGTGACTCACTTGATGAGATGGCAGAACAAGAGCAAGAGCTGCATGAAATCATTCCGAACCTAAAAGACTATCAAGTATTCACGATCTAATCTGAATTGACTGATGAATCACAAGAGCACCGTTTGGTGCTCTTTTTTTATGGGTTAAATAAGCTAACAATTAACTTAGGAATGCCTCTCAGCAGGTGGATCAATCGTTGTCTTGATTTTATGTGGTCAGTTAGTCTGGGTAATTGTTAATAACTTGGTCTTAAATACTAAATGGATTGTAAAAATAAGATAATTGTTCATTTATTGGTTGTGCCTATCATTGCTTTTGATTACTGTACTTATCAACTAGTTCACTGATTTTTGATGCGGGCAATATGGACCAACAATCTTCCTCTTCAAGAGAGCTCTTTAGCTCTCGTTTGGGTTTTATTTTAGCAGCGGCGGGTGCAGCGGTTGGCTTAGGTAATATTTGGGGTTTCCCAACTCAAGTTGCCAGTAACGGTGGTGGCGCTTTTCTCTTAGTCTATTTGATCATGATTTTCGTGGTCG
This sequence comes from Vibrio sp. SG41-7, assembly GCF_014164465.1. Taxonomy (NCBI): domain Bacteria; kingdom Pseudomonadati; phylum Pseudomonadota; class Gammaproteobacteria; order Vibrionales; family Vibrionaceae; genus Vibrio; species Vibrio sp. SG41-7. Next base: position 84,497 of record NZ_JACJFF010000001.1, read on the forward strand.
CTTTCCCAATGCTGGTGGTTGAGATGGCTATTGGTCGTCACGGCCAAGCAAACCCTGTCGATAGCATGCGTTCTTTGACTACGAACCCTTTGGGTAAGAAAGTCGGTGAGTTTGTCGGTTGGGTCGGATTGAGTGTGCCAAGCGCCGTGTTGGCATTTTATAGTATCGTTGGTGGTTGGTTGATCTGCTTCCTCATTGGTGCTGTCGCTGATCTGATGGGTTTAGAGGCTGCTGCTGATTGGTTTAAAGGCTTCAGTGTTGAGCGAAATGTATTTGGCACTGTCGCATTCTATGTGCTGACTATCTTGATTGTTCAGGGCGGTGTTAAGCAAGGTATCGAGAAATGGTCGACTCGTTTGATGCCTGCGCTATTTGTTTTATTTGGCTTATTGTTTGTTTACATCATGACGCAATCTGGTGCGATGGAAGGCCTGAAACACTACTTGGTTCCGGATTTTGAAAAAGTTTGGGATAGAAAATTGATTTTGGCAGCAATGGGGCAAGGCTTTTTCTCGCTAACCATTGGTGGTTGCTCGATGTTGGTTTATGGCTCTTACTTGAGTAAGAAAGAGAACCTGCCCAAAATGGCAATGAACGTTACCTTAGTTGATACCGCTGTCGCTTTTATTGCGGGTTTAGTCGTGATGCCTGCAATGTTTGTTGCGATGCAGAAAGGGGTACAAATCTATGCGGAAGATGGCTCACTATTAAGTTCTGATACGCTTGTATTTACGGTTCTGCCGTTGATGTTTGATAGCTTAGGCGTGCTTGGTCAGATCTTCGCGATTGTTTTCTTCTTATTGCTAACGATTGCCGCACTGACTTCATCGATTTCGATGCTTGAAGGCCCTGTAGCACTAGTGAGCGAGCGTTTTAACACTAGACGAACGCCTACGAGCTGGGTAATTGGTGGTGTTATCGCGTTGTTTAGTGTGGTGATTGTTTACAACTTTGCCGCGATGTTTGGCATGGTTGCGATGATAGCGACTCAGTACCTTCAACCGGTCGCAGCACTGATGTTCTGCGTGTTTGGTGGTTGGGTATGGAGTCGAGCTTCTAAGGTGAAAGAGCTTGAGCAAGGTTGCCCTGATTTCCAATTGGGTTGGTTTGGTAAGGTGTGGCCAATGTATGTGAAGTTTGTGTGCCCAATCCTAGTCGCAACGGTTATCTGGGCATCTTTCGGCTAACGCTGAACCCTATCGGGACTCTCTGAACCTAAACCCTCAGAAGAACTTGAAACGTTAAGCACAGAGCCACTCATAAAGGGTGGCTTTGTTGTTTTTATATAAAGCTATAGTGGCATGAAATATAAAGCTTGGTGGTACGAACAAGATAGAAAAAAGGCGCTGAACATAATAGTCAGCGCCTTGGTATTTCTAGTTAAGCAATCGTGATTACTTAATTTCCATACCTTGAGCCTGTAAGTCTGCATGGTAAGAAGAACGTACAAACGGACCACAAGCGGCGTGAGTGAAGCCTAGCTCTAGAGCAATCTCTTTCAGCTCATCGAACTCAGAAGGCGGCACGTAGCGTTCTACTGGTAAATGGTGACGGCTTGGTGCTAGGTATTGGCCTAGTGTCAGCATCGTTACACCATGTTCACGAAGGTCTTTCAGTACTTGAACGATCTCTTCTTTCGTCTCACCAAGGCCCATCATCACCCCTGATTTTGTTGGGATAGTTGGGTGCTGTTCTTTGAATTTCTTCAATAGATCAAGAGACCATTTGTAGTTCGCACCCGGACGCGCTTTACGGTATAGACGCGGCGCTGTCTCTAGGTTGTGGTTGAAAACATCTGGCGGGTTGTCTTTCATTAGATCAAGCGCAACGTCCATACGACCACGGAAGTCTGGTACCAGCGTTTCGATACGAATATTTGGGTTTTGTTCGCGAATTTCACGGTTACAGTCAGCAAAGTGTTGAGCCCCGCCGTCACGCAAGTCATCACGGTCAACTGAAGTGATTACTACGTACTTCAGTTTCATGTCTTTAATCGTCTTAGCCAGTTTCTTCGGCTCTTCTGCTTCAGGAGCAACAGGGCGACCATGGGCAACATCACAGAACGGGCAGCGACGAGTACAGATAGCGCCAAGAATCATAAACGTTGCCGTGCCGTGGTTAAAACACTCGGCTAGGTTAGGGCAAGACGCTTCTTCACAAACTGAGTGCAGGTTGTTCTTGCGCATTGCTGATTTGATTTCTTGAATACGATGGCTGTCTGAAGGTAGTTTAATCTTCATCCATGCTGGCTTACGTAGAACTTCTTTCTGTTCAGCAGGCATATTCTTTACGGGAATTAATGCCATTTTGTCAGCGTCACGATATTTAACGCCTTTTTCCATTTGGATTGGTTTGCTCATGATTTTATGCTTCTGCTGTAATGTTACTGGTGGCTTGAATGTCTACTTGGTCATAGCCGAGTAGCTCTACTAGCTCTTGTATTAACTGTAGCTCAACGCTTTCTAGTTCACTTGGCCCGCCTAGCTGGCTTACTTGTGCCATTTCCATGCCTTGATAACCACATGGGTTAATACGTAGGAATGGAGACAGGTCCATATCGACGTTGAGTGCTAACCCGTGGAACGAGCAGCCACGTCGAATACGTAATCCGAGTGAACAGATTTTCTTGCCATCGACATAAACACCAGGAGCGTCAGGTCGGGCAGTTGAATTTATATTGTAAGCTTTCAGAGTGTTGATTACGAGGTTCTCGATATGGGTCACCAAATCACGTACTCCGAATTTTTTGCGGCGGATGTTAATCAAAAAGTAAGCGACTAACTGACCTGGGCCATGGTAAGTCACTTGGCCACCGCGATCGCTTTGAATTACAGGGATGTCCCCAGCATTTAATACATGCTCGGCTTTGCCTGCTTGTCCTTGAGTGAAGACAGGGTTGTGTTCAACCAACCAAACTTGGTCTACGTCTTCTTCTGTACGTTCGTCTGTGAACTTATGCATGGCTTTCCATACAGGTTCGTAATCCTGACGGCCTAATTTTTTTACGATTAGCTTATTTTGCAAAGCTGCACTCCCTCAAGGATTAATAAAGTGAACGCATTATAAACGCGAAACAGGTTTCTAACTACAGACGGACTGCAAGGTTTTTCAACTTTCTTTGTATTTATTGAAAATAAAGTTGAATGAATTTGACCTAGATAGGGTGCTTCAAACAAAAACAGCGGCAATAAGCCGCTGTTTTTCATGTGTAATCGGAGATTACAGAACCATACGAACGATTTCGATCTCGCCCAGTTCTTTATATAGCGTTTCTACTTGCTCAATTGAAGTCGCCGTAATATTTATAGAAACAGAGTGGTAGTTACCTTTCGCACTCGGTTTTAGCGTTGGGCTGTAGTCACCAGGAGCATGACGCTGGATCACTTCTAGCACTAGCTCAGTAAGTTCTGGCTTAGCATAGCCCATTACTTTGTAAGTGAATGAACAAGGGAACTCTAAGAGATCTTTTAGTTTTGCATCAGAATTGATGTTCATGAATAGCTCCAAAAGGCTAGACTCTCGCAAATTGGCGAAATGTCGATAAAAAGCGTGTTCGGTCAACAGACACGAGTAATAGGGCGGAATATTACGTGTAAATATCGCTGAACTCAAGATCAACAAAAGCCGCACATGGCGGCTTTTAGTTCGTCAATGAGTAAATAATGAACTTACTCATTGAGTTAGCTTTGTACTGAGCTTTTGTATTGCTCAGTGCAAACCTATGACTGGTTTAGAATAAACCCTTAAACAGCAATACTAGGTAATCCCATAGACGACTAAATAAGCTGCCTTGGTCTACATCTTCTAGTGCAAGTAGTGGATATTCAGCAACGTCTTCACCATCAACTTGGTAGAATAGTTTACCGACAACATCGCCTTTGCTAATTGGTGCTTCTAGTTCCTTTTCAAGAACGAAGCTAGCCTTAAGGTTCTTCGCTTGGCCACGAGGTAAAGTAACGAAAGTATCTTCGTCGACACCTAGAGCAACCGTGTCCTTGCTACCCATCCAGATTTTTTCTTCAACGAATGTCTCACCAGCAGTATGTGGTGCCACTGTTTCGAAGAAACGGAAGCCGTAGCTAAGCAGCTTTTTGCTTTCTGTTTTACGAGCGTTAGCATTCTTGGTGCCCATCACAACAGCAACTAGGCGCATTTTGCCTTCGGTTGCTGAGCTTACTAGGCTATAACCTGCCTTGCTTGTATGGCCCGTTTTGATGCCATCAACGTTCATGCTCTTATCCCATAACAGACCGTTACGGTTGTACTGGGTGATGCCGTTGTAAGTGAATTTTTTCTCTGAGTAGATACGGTACTCATCAGGAACATCGCGAATCAGCGCCTGACCAAGTAGCGCCATATCATAAGGTGTTGAGTATAGGTTCGGGTTGTCTAGACCGTGCACGTTAGCAAAGTGCGTGTCTTTCATGCCGATAGAGCTTGCCCATGCGTTCATTAGGTCAACGAATGCATCTTCAGAACCAGCAATATGCTCGGCCATTGCAACAGTAGCATCGTTGCCTGATTGAATGATGATGCCACGGTTCAGTTCTTCCACTTTAACCGTTGTGCCCACTTCAATGAACATTTTCGATGAATCTGGGAAGTTTTTCGCCCAAGCATTTTCACTGATTACAACATCGTCGTTTAGATTGATGTTGCCACGTTCTAGCTCTTGGCCGATCACGTAGCTCGTCATCATCTTGGTTAAACTTGCTGGAGAAAGTTGAGTGTTCATCTCTTTCTCTGCTAGTACTTTGCCTGAATGGTAATCCATCAGAACAAAACCTTTAGCGGCGATTTGCGGTGCATCAGGGACTACAATTGGAGCGGCGAATGACGATGTAGCTATCGTTGCAGAAAGAGCAACAGAAGTAGCAAAAATCGATTTAACAAGTTTATTAGATTTAATCATTTTGAATGCAATTATTTGGTGAACTATTCATATATTAACAGAATCACTCTGTCACACCAGAGCGCTGATTACCAGAAGTAACTGTTAGATTAATTAGCGGGTTAGTGTGTGTTTTCTTATATAAGCTGACGGGTAACCCATTAGCTTAACTTGTTCTAATTTCTCTTGAGTCAGAGCATAGTCATGAAATGGCCCAAGCATCAGACGGTAGTTATCGTCATTTGGCTGCAAGAAGGTTGCTACAGCTAGCTTTTCGCCTAGATCTTTAGCTAACTTCTCGGTCCTATCTTCATGTGGAGAGGTGGCGACCTGAATAATAAATTGCGGCAAAGCGGCCTTTTTATTCGCGTCGGTTGGCATCGCCACGGTGATGACTTCTATCTCAACATTTGCGGTGCCAGTTCTCAAGACGTCGAGCTTGTAAGCTGCCGCATAACTAAGGTCAATGATTCGGCCTTCGTGGAATGGGCCTCGGTCATTGATACGAACAATCGTCGTTTTATTGTTATCGGTATTCGTCACTTTTACATAGCTCGGAATCGGCAATGTTTTGTGTGCTGCAGACATGGAATACATGTCGTAGATCTCGCCATTTGAGGTTAAATGGCCATGAAATTTCTTACCGTACCAAGATGCTTTTCCTTTCTCGGTAAACCCTTCGGTTTTTTTTTCGATCTTGTAGTCTTCACCACGCAGAGTGTAATTAGTGTTACCACCTAAGCTGTAAGGTTCATACTGAGGGTGAGCATCCTCGAGATGCTCTACTGAGATAGGTGCATCCGGTGCAATATCTGAATCAATATCGTAGCGGCCTGTTGGTTGCTTTGAAGAACAACCATTGATTAAAATCGCTAGCCCTAAGATAGAGACTATTTTTTTGATTGGCAGCTCATCAACCAAGGATGCTTTTTTTGGAAACGTTGTAATAAACATCGATTAGGTCGCCTTTGAGAATGCTTTTCTGTGTGTATGGATCGACATTAGAATACCAAAACCAGCCATAAGGGTAACCATTGAAGTACCGCCATAGCTAACGAGAGGTAGAGGAACACCAACCACGGGTAGAATACCGCTTACCATGCCAATGTTTACAAAGATATAAACGAAGAAGCTCAGTACAATACTGCCGCCCATCATTCGACCAAATGCCGTTTGAGCTTGGCTCGCGAGCACTAAACCCCGTCCAATAATGAATAGGTAGATAGCAAGCAAGAACAAAATACCAATCATGCCCCATTCTTCGGCAATTACCGCAAAAATGAAGTCAGTGTGGCGCTCTGGAATGAATTCTAATTGAGATTGAGTACCTTGTAGCCAACCTTTTCCTGATACACCACCAGAACCTATCGCAATCTTACTTTGGATGATGTGGTAGCCCGCACCTAATGGATCTGATTCAGGATCAAAAAGGGTTCTTACTCGTACTTTTTGATATTCACGCATCAAGAAGAACCATAATATTGGGATAAATGCCCCTAACGCTATGGCGGCACTGGCAATGATTTTCCAACTTATACCAGCCAAGAATATTACGAAGATACCGGATGCGGCGATAAGGATGGATGTACCCAAGTCGGGTTGCTTAGCGATTAAAATGGTAGGTACAAACACCATCACTAGCGAGATCGCTAATGTTTGAAAGGTTGGCGGCAGTGATCGTTTACCGATAAATCGAGCCAGCATCAAAGGTACCGCAAGCTTTAATAGTTCAGAGGGTTGGAATCGAACAAAACCGAAATTTAACCAACGTTGGGCACCCTTAGATGCTTCACCAAAGAACAACACGCCCAAGAGTAAGATGACACCACCTGCAAATAACAGCGGGGCCAAGGTTTCATAGGTACGAGGCGAAAGTTGCGCTAGGAAGATCATGACACCTAAAGACAGCACCATACGCATTGCTTGGCGATCCATCATCGCAAGGCTTTGTCCGCTGGCGCTGTACATGATCAATAAGGCAAAGCCCATCAACACCAAAATACCGAGCAGTAATGGGAGATCGATATGGAGCCTTTCAAACAAGGCTCTATTTCGTCCAGTAGAAGGATCAAGTTTCATTATTTTGTTGCCTTACTTTCATCTTCTTCAGCGAGAATAATATGGTCTAATATTTTTCTAACGACAGGGCCGCCATTTGATGAGCCACCACCTGCGTTTTCTAATACGATAGTCACAACCGCTTCTGGATCTTCAAAAGGAGCATAACCGGTGAAGAGGGCATGATCGCGTAAATGTTCTGCGATTTCATCTGCGTTGTATTCTTCGTCTTCTTTGAGACCGAATACTTGCGCAGTTCCTGATTTACCAGCAGTTTGGTAAGACATCTTTTGGAATGAACGTCTTGCTGTACCTTTCTTTCCGTGGTTTACCAGTCTCATGCCTTCTTGCGCGATATCCCAGTATTTCTGCTTAACCCCGGTGATTGGAGGATAAGTTTCGATCTCTGATACCGTTTGGTCATCGAATGGCTGACCATTATCGATCGTCGCACGTAATAGGTGAGGCGCTGTTACTTCACCTTCGTTGACCAATACAGACGTGGCTTTTGCGATTTGCATCGGTGTTGCCGTCCAATAGCCTTGTCCGATACCAACAGGGATGGTGTCACCTTGATACCAAGGCACACGGTGTCTTGCCATTTTCCATTCACGAGTTGGCATGTTGGCTTTACTTTCTTCGTAAATATCAATGCCTGTGTAGTCACCAAAGCCGAATAGCATCATCCATTGAGATAAACGATCGATACCTAGATCAAAGGAGATTTGGTAGAAGAAGGTATCAACTGATTCTTCAATCGCTTTCTCTATGTCAACAACACCGTGTCCCCAGCGTAACCAGTCGCGAAACGGCTTGGTTTTGGAGTTAGGTATTTTCCAATAACCTGGATCATTACGTGTTGTATTCGGTGTAATCACACCTTCTTGTAGAGCAGCAACGGCAATAAACGGTTTGATCGTTGAAGCTGGTGGATAAATGCCCAATGTGGCACGGTTAACCAAAGGTCGATCTTTATTTTGTAGTAGGGCGTTATAACCTTTAGAGGAGATACCATGCACAAATGCATTCGGGTCGTAGCTTGGGCTAGACACCATCGCTAACACGCCATTGTCTTTCGGATCGAGAACGACGGCAGAGCCACGGCGTCCATCGAGCAGTTTGTGCACATATAGTTGAAGATTGATATCTAAGTTAAGTACGATATCTTTGCCCGGAACCGAAGGGACAAATTTTAGAGTGCGGATTACTCGTCCTCGGCTGTTCACTTCGACTTCTTGATAGCCAGCGGTACCGTGAAGCATGTCTTCGTAGTAGCGCTCAATACCAAGTTTACCGATGTCGCGAGTGGCTTGATAATTGGCGTCTTTCTCTTCTCGTACTAAGCGCTGCATATCACGGTCATTAATGCGCGATACATAGCCAATAACGTGAGTCAGTACATCACCATACGGATAAAAACGTTTTAATGTGCCTGTTACCTCAACCCCCGGAAACTTATGCTGGTTTACAGAGAATACCGCAACTTGCTCTTCGCTGAGCTGATTTAGAATAGGTACTGACTTGAAGCGTCGTGAATGGCGGCGATCACGATTAAAACGCTCGATACGTTCAGGTGGAATCTCGATTAACGTTTGTAGACGGACGAGCGTGTCATCCATATCTTTGATTTTTTCGGGCGTAATTTCTAGGTTGAAAACTGGGCGGTTTTCGGCAAGAAGTACACCGTTGCGATCGTAAATCAAACCACGGTTAGGCGCGATGGGAACTACCTTGATACGGTTGTCGTTAGAGCGGGTTTTATAGTCCTGATATTGGTTGACCTGAATGTTGTACAGGTTAACAACCAACATCGACATCATGACTATGATCCCCGCAAACGCAACAAAAGCACGACTAGTAAATAGTCGTGCTTCTGCTTTGTAATCACGGATTTGGCTACGTTTACGTAACATTAACGCTTATTCTCGATGATAAGGGTGGTTAGCAGTGATGCTCCAAGCTCTATACAAGCTTTCAGCCATGATAACGCGTACTAATGGGTGAGGGAGAGTAAGCGCCGATAGAGACCAGCTTTGGTCTGCAGCCGCTTTACACGCAGGTGCTAATCCTTCAGGTCCGCCAATAAGGATAGAAACGTCGCGTCCATCCAACTTCCAACTTTCCAATTGTTCTGCCAGTTGTGGGGTATCCCACTTTTTACCTGGGATATCAAGCGTGACAATGCGGTTGCCTTTTGGCACTGCTGCCAACATTGCTTCGCCTTCTTTTTGAAGAATACGTGCAATATCAGCATTTTTACCACGTTTTCCCGCAGTGATCTCAATGAGTTCTAATGGCATATCATGAGGGAAGCGGCGTTTATATTCTTTAAAGCCTTCTTCGACCCACTTTGGCATTTTTGTACCAACTGCGATTAACTGGATCTTCAACGCTTAGCCCCAAAGTTTTTCTAGTTGGTACAGCTCACGATGTTCTTCTTGCATAACATGAAGCATGCTTGTTCCCATATCTAGAACAACCCATTCACCTTCTTGCTGCCCGTCCATGCCTAGTGGTTGCATACCAGCTTTACGCACTTCATCGGCAACGTGTTGTGCGATAGAGGCAACATGGCGCTTAGAGGTGCCAGTACAAACAATCATGTAATCAGTAACACTTGATTTGCCTTCTACATCGATAGTAACAATCGATTCTGCTTTCATGTCGTCGGCTTTGTCTGCAAGAAAATCTTTTAGTTCTTCACGTAACACGGGGTGTTCCTTTAATCTGAATTTAGCTTTTTAGGATTTGTTGACCCTAGAATATACCACGCTTTTATGCGTGAAATGGGATTGAAGCTGAAGGGATACAAAACTCTACGCTTAACTGATGAATTAGTGGCCAAGGCGACTGTTCATATTGAGTTTTTGTCATTAATTCGGCTTGAGTCAGCAACGCAAACAACGAATGTAATTGAGAAATCGAAACTCTTGTTAGCGCAGCGTTATAAAGAGGCTTTTTAGATTGCCAGATACGGTGTTTTTCGAATACTTGGCCGATCGGCATCTGTTTCATCTGTTGCTGCATTTGTAATAGCAAGGCAAGTTCACGTTGTATGCTACGCAGTAAAATGACTGGCTCTACACCCTCAGCTTCCAGTTGTCTTAGAATTCGTTGTGCACGATTACCTTTTCCAGCCAGTAACGCGTCACTCCAATGGAAGGGAGTAAAGTGGTTGTGGCGGCTCAGTGATTCTTCTAAGCGTACTAGGGTAAGTTTTCCGTCAGGGTATTGGAGCGCTAGCTTTTCTAGGCTTTGAGTGAGAGCAAATAGGTTACCCTCGTGCCACTGTGCCAGCATTTGAATCGCTTCAGGGTCTGGAGATAAGCCGATTTGACGGCAGCGCGCTTGGACAAACTGAGGTAAGCGACTGACATCTGGCGTTAGGCAACTGACCCAGTGACCCTGATTAGACAGTGCTTTAAACCATTTAGCACTTTCTTGAGCCTTGGTTAGCTTCGTGCCAATCAAGACCAACAGAATATCGCTGTGGATATGCTCTGAGATTGCCAGTAGCTCTTTGGCTATCGCAGCATTGACTCCTGATTCCGGCAGCTCAAGCTCGATGATTTGACGGCTAGAGAACAGGCTTAATGCTTGAGTACAGTCATAGACTTGATTCCAGTCGAGACTGCTATCAATCGCAAAGCGGTGACGCTCCTCAAAGCCTTGCTGTTTTGCAGCCTTTTGAATCGCTTCTCGGCTCTCTTGCAGTAGTAGAGGTTCGTTACCAAAAATGAGGTAAACATTACTCAACTGTTTGGCAAGTTGCTCTGATAAGCGGTCAGCAAAAATACGCATCAAATAAACCTATTGCTCAGCTGATTCGACGGGCTTTGCCGTTTCCGTAGAACTTGGATCTATTTCGACGTTCTTGATGTTGTATTGTTTCTCAAGCTCTTTCACTTGAACATTTTCTAGCGCATCTAGATCCATGCTATCAGCTGCGATGTTCGCTTTTAGTCGAGCCATTTGACGAAGGATTTGACTTGTTGCAAGCTTACGCATCTCATCTTCGATCATGTCGCGCTCAACCGATTTTGCTAATGCAGTTAACGGGTTGTCTAGGTAACTACGGGTTACGCTCGTTGAGAATGTCTTTGAGCCTAACTCAGGAATCGTGACGCGGTATGATGCGTTGAGCGTCAGTTCTTTTTCTGCTGCACGAGTATTCTGGTAAAGGGACAGAGTTCGCTCACTAACGCTTTCGCTAATAATATGTAAATTAGGGGTGTTTTCTGCAGGCGGTACGATTTCTACATCATTCATACGTAGCTGACCTTTCATCATACGTGTAAACGTACTGTATTGGTCGTAACTGGTCACAGAGATCTTGTTGAGTTCTTCTGGTACAGAATAGTCTCCACGCAGGTGGAAACCACAGGCGCTCAGTAGGCTAACGGTTAAAACAACAACAGTAACTTTCAATGAAGATAGTGAAATCAGGCGCATTATTTGATGGCTCTCATGAAGGTAGAATACTTATTTAAAGGCTTTAGAGCTTTCGAATCGTAGGGCTCTCGGTCTAAAGCACTTAAATAAGTAGACAGGGCAATGTTGCACCCTGTCTAAAGACTGCTTTTGATGAATTAAGTTCGTTAATTCTTTAGCAATTGTACTGTGCTAACGAAATTAGTTAGCAACGATGTTTAGAAGCTTGCCTGGTACGAAGATAACTTTACGGATAGTTAAGCCATCTAGGAATTTCTTAGCGTTCTCATCGTTTAGACCAAGCTCACGAACTTGCTCTTCTGTTGCATCAGCAGCAACGGTTAGTTTCGCACGTAGCTTACCGTTGATCATGACAACGATAGTTTTCTCGTCTTCAACTAGCGCTTTCTCGTCAAACGTTGGCCATGTTGCTGAGTCTACGTTTGATTCACCAAGAGCAATCCACATTTCGTAAGAGATGTGTGGAGTCATTGGGTAAAGCATGCGAACCACGGCTTTTAGCGCTTCATCAAGGATTGCACGATCTTGTACAGATTCTTGTGGTGCTTTCGCTAGCTTGTTCATCAGTTCCATGATCGCAGCGATGGCAGTGTTGAATGTTTGGCGACGGCCGATATCGTCCGTTACTTTCGCGATAGTCTTGTGGATATCACGACGAAGTGCTTTCTGGTCACCAGATAGAGCAGAAGCGTCAACAGCTTCAGCCGCACCCTTAGCAGAGTGAGCGTGAACCAGTTTCCAAACACGCTTAAGGAAGCGGTTTGCGCCTTCAACGCCAGACTCTTGCCACTCAAGCGTCATGTCTGCAGGCGATGCAAACATCATGAATAGACGTACTGTATCAGCGCCGTACTTGTCTACCATCTCTTGTGGGTCGATACCGTTGTTCTTCGACTTAGACATTTTGATCATGCCTGAGTGCTCAACGTCGCGGCCTTGGTTGTCGACAGCTTTTTCAATGCGACCTTTTGCGTCACGGTCGATAGTCACGTCAGTTGGAGCAATCCACTCTTTCGTGCCTTTCTCGTTCGTGTGATAGAACGCGTCAGCCAGAACCATGCCTTGACATAGAAGCTGCTTGAACGGTTCATCAGATGTCACGTAACCCGCATCGCGAAGAAGCTTGTGGAAGAAACGAGAGTAAAGCAGGTGCATACAAGCGTGCTCGATACCACCAACGTATTGGTCAACTGGCAACCAGTAGTTTGCTTTCTCTGGATCTAGAATGTCATCAGCTTGTGGTGAACAGTAACGTGCGTAGTACCATGAAGACTCCATGAACGTATCGAACGTGTCAGTCTCACGTAGAGCTGGTTCGCCGTTGAATGTTGTTTCAGCCCAAGACTTATCTGCCTTGATTGGGCTAGTTACGCCATCCATTACCACGTCTTCTGGAAGAATGACTGGCAGTTGGTCTGCTGGTACTGGGTGAACTTCACCGTCTTCAGTGGTTACCATTGGGATTGGAGCACCCCAGTAACGTTGACGAGAAACGCCCCAGTCACGTAGACGGAAGTTTACAGTCTTCTTACCTTTGCCTTCAGCTTCAAGTTTCGCAGCGATTGCATCGAATGCTTCTTGGAACGCAAGGCCATCGAATTCGCCAGAATCGAACAGTACACCTTTCTCAGTGTAAGCCGCTTCAGACACATCTAGCTCAGAACCGTCTTCAGGTTTGATTACTGGGATGATATCGATGCCGTACTTAGTTGCGAATTCGTAGTCACGTTGATCGTGAGCAGGAACCGCCATTACAGCTCCTGTGCCGTAATCCATAAGAACGAAGTTAGCTACGTAAACAGGAACAACACGACCGTTAAGAGGGTGGATAGCTGTTAGGCCAGTATCCATACCTTTCTTTTCCATCGTTGCGAGTTCAGCTTCAGCCACTTTGGTGTTACGACATTCTTCAACGAATGCTGCAAGCTCAGGGTTGTTCAGTGATGCTTTCTCTGCAAGAGGGTGACCTGCAGCGATACCAACGTAAGAAACACCCATTAGTGTGTCTGGACGTGTTGTGTACACTTCTAGCGGCGCTTCTTCACCGTTAACAGCGAAAGATAGTTCAACACCTTCAGAGCGACCGATCCAGTTGCGCTGCATGGTCTTAACCATTTCAGGCCAACCTTCAAGGTTGTCTAGATCGTCTAGCAGCTCTTGAGCGTACTCAGTGATCTTAATGAACCATTGTGGGATTTTCTTTTGTTCTACCGGAGTGTCACAACGCCAGCAGCAACCGTCTTCTACTTGCTCGTTCGCTAGTACAGTTTGGTCGTTTGGACACCAGTTAACAGAAGATGTCTTCTTGTAAACTAGGCCTTGTTCGTAAAGCTTAGTGAAGAACTCTTGTTCCCAACGGTAGTACTCAGGCGTACACGTTGCGAATTCACGTTTCCAGTCGTAACCAAAGCCTAAAAGTTTAAGCTGGTTTTTCATGTATTCGATGTTTTCGTAAGTCCACGGAGCAGGCGCTGTGTTGTTTTTTACAGCTGCGTTTTCTGCAGGTAGGCCGAATGCATCCCAACCGATTGGCTGCATTACGTTTTTGCCTTGTAGACGTTGGAAACGAGATACCACATCACCGATGGTGTAGTTACGCACGTGACCCATATGCAGTCGACCACTTGGGTACGGGAACATAGAAAGACAGTAGAATTTTTCTTTATTTGGGTCTTCACTTACAACGAAAGTCTCGCTGTCATCCCAGTGTTGTTGAACCTTTTGTTCAATCTCTTGCGGGTTATATTGTTCTTGCATCGATGGTATCCGGTTATCTTGGAATTTGTGAGTTCGGTTAGAACAGAATCTTACAGATCGTCATAGAATACCTAAAGGAGCTTAGTACAACAATAGTTATACCCTTCATACTTGCAGTTGCAGCACGGTTGATTGCGTAAATTCAACCAAATTACTTAGGACAGCTATACTTAAGGGTATGAATTGCATTTGTTTGTTAGGAACTGGTCGCTTAACTACGGCCCCGTTCACTAAGATAAAGCTTGGTCATCTTAAGGAGGTCGTTATGCCGAAGAAAAAAGCACTCTATGAAGAAGTCGTCGAAGAGGTGATAGAAACGCTGAAGCATAGTCCTGAAGAGCTTAACAACAAAATCGAAACGTCAGGTAAGTATGCGAAAGCAGCCAATGATATGACCAAAGATGAGCTCTCATTGATCTCGGCCTATGTGAAGTCGGACTTAAAAGAGTTTTCCGAAAGTTATGAAGAGAGTAAAGGTGGTCCATTTTATTTGATGATCACAGACTCTATTTGGCAAGGATTGCTGGATATCACTGATCGCACTAAAGTGGAATGGGTTGAATTGTTCCAAGACTTAGAACATCAAGGGTTGTATCAAGCGGATGAGGTTATCGGGCTCGGGACGCTTGTCTGTGATGAGTGTGGACATCAAACCGAATACAACCACCCGACCAATATCATTCCATGTATCAAGTGTGGGGCGACAGGGTTTAGTCGTAAAGCACTTAAGCCGTAAACACTTAAGTCATAAACACTATAGCCATAGCACCATCAACTTTACACCGCAGCAATAAAAAAGGGTTGACCCAATCAGCCAACCCTAAAATCACTTTCTTCGAATTTCTAATCTAGCTCTTTGGCTTTCTAATTACCCAGCCAATCACCAAGCTGAGCATCGCCCAGATATACAGTGGCCAAGTACCAACTGCGTGAAAAGGCGTTTGCCCATCAGTTGAAATGAGATCAGCTTTTAATACGGCCGTTTCAAACTGAGGTATTTGCTTGATGATGTTGCCTTTGTAATCGGTTACTGCCGTTACACCATTGTTGGTCGAGCGAATAACGGGCTTACCAAGCTCCAGAGCACGCATCTGTGCGATTTCCATATGTTGCAGTGGACCAATCGAACGACCAAACCACGCATCGTTAGAGAGCGTTAAAATAAAGTCCGTCTCATCAGTCACGCTTTGTCTAACTTGATCATTAAAGACGATCTCATAACACAACGCAGGCGCTAAGTGACGGCCATTTGCCACGATGTTTGGTTGAACAAAATCGCCACGGCTAAATGATGACATCGGCAAGTTGAAGAACGGTGCCAATGGGCGCAAGATATCTTCAAACGGCACAAACTCACCAAATGGCAATAGGTGATGTTTATGGTAGCGTTCGTCTGGATCGTAGCTGTATTCACCGTATGGATTGACACCTAGAGAAAGAACGCTGTTGTAGTACTTCTTATCTTCAGACTGATTGAGTACGCCAGTGATGATTGAGCTGTTGTTCATCTTCGCTGCGCTATCTAAGTTACGTAAGAAAGATGGAATCTCAACTTCGAATGCTGGAATAGCGGCTTCAGGCCAAATGATGATATCGGCATCCCAGTTTTCTCTACTTAGATCTGTGTACTTCATCATCGTAGGCCAGCGGTGGCTTGGTAGCCATTTACTGTCTTGATCGACGTTGCCTTGAATCAATACCACTGAGGTTGTTTTTTCAGGGTTCGGTGTCACCCAATCGATATTTCGAATGCCAAAACCTGCACTGAATACGATCGCAGGGATGATGCCAACACTCCATGCTTTGTTGATAACCATATAAGCGAGTGCAGATGCAGAGACAATGACTGCCAGAGTAATTAACTCGACACCGCCAATCGGTGCAAACGAGCCTAGTGGAGAATCGATTTGGCTGTAGCCAAGCCAAAGCCAAGGAAAGCCCGTCATTACCCAGCCACGCAGCCAATCACTGATTAACCACAATGCAGGAGCCGCGAGGAAAAAGCGGCTTAGGTTATTAGCAGGGAAGTACTTGTTTAAGCTCCAGGTAAATAGGCCTGAATAAACCGCTAGGTAGCCAATGAGCAATGCCATCAAAAACAGGTTGGCTGCCAGTGGCATGCCGCCAAAATGATCGATGCTGACGTATACCCAGCTGATACCTGTTGCGAATTGGCCTAAACCCCATCCGTAGCCAATCCAAAGCGCACTTTTAGGAGAACGGTTGTGGATCAGTAACAGCAACAACGCTGGGCTGATAATAGCAAGAGGCCATATTGAATATGGAGCGAATGAAAGGGTTGTTATAGCGCCAACAAAAACGGCCGCAAGCGGCCGTAATAGGCGATGAATAAAGGTCTTAGTCATCTAATTTCTGTCATCTCTTTAGAGAGAAGTTGTTATTCTTCGATAGTCGGAAGAGGCTGCTCGTCAGGGATGGTTACCTGTAGCTGAATCACACGACGGTTATCTGCGGATGTTATTTTGAAATGGTAGTTTCCGATTTCTACAATTTCGCCACGAACAGGCAGGTGACCGAGTGCTGTCATTACCATACCACCCACAGTATCAACTTCATCATCACTGAAGGAAGTGTTAAACGTATCGTTGAACTCTTCAATGGTGGTTAAAGCTTTAACCGAATAGGTATGCTTACTCAGCTTACGAATATCTAGCTCTTCTTCATCGTCGAACTCGTCTTCAATTTCACCAACGATTTCTTCGAGGATATCTTCAATGGTTACCAGGCCAGAAACACCGCCAAACTCATCGACAACGATAGACATGTGGTAACGCTCTTCTTGGAACTCCTTGAGCAGGCGATCAACTCGCTTACTTTCAGGAACAACCACGACAGGGCGAATCACTTGTTCGATATCAAATGGGGCACTTTCTGAACCCAAATACTTAAGTAGGTCCTTCGCTAATAGAATGCCTTCAACATGGTCTTTATCTTCACTGATCACTGGGTATCGAGAGTGTTGAGCATCAGTAATAAGCGCAATCAATGTATCTAAATCATCGGTGCGTTCAACTGTAACCATTTGAGAGCGAGGCAGCATGATATCGCGTACTCGCATCTCTGAAATTTCCATAACACCCTCGAGCATATCGCGCGTGTCGTGGTCAATTAGGTCATTAATTTCTGAGTCGCGGATTACATCTACGAGCTCTTGGCGATCTTTTACTTCACCTTGAAATAGTTGGCCTAGGCGTTCAAAGAAGGACTTTCTACTCGGACCTTCAGATTTTTTACTTCCCTCAGAAGTGGGGGGGTTACCTTCGTTCATGATTTCTCAAAAAATAACGCTATCAGAAGTGTGATAGCACACGTTACAACTCAGATTCCTGCGAAAATCACAGGTTCGATGAGTTATTGTTTCTCTGCAACCTACTTTACTAGAATCAATTTACTTTTCTAGAATATACGGGTCTTCAAACCCCATAGTTTGCATGATTTCTGTCTCGAGTGACTCCATCTCTTCAGCTTCATCATCTTCGATATGATCATAACCTAGCAGATGCAGACTGCCATGTACAACCATATGAGCCCAGTGTGCTAGCAGAGGCTTATTTTGCTCTTCTGCTTCTTTTTCGACAACTTGGCGGCAGATAATGAGGTCACCCAGTAGATCTAATTCCATTCCTGGTGGTACTTCAAATGGGAAAGACAGCACGTTAGTTGGCTTATCTTTTCCACGGTAGTCATGATTGAGCTGGTGGCTCTCTTCTGTATCAACAATACGAACGGTGAGCTCGGCATTCTCTTGAAACTGAGGAATTGTTTTGTCCAACCAAAGCTGAATATCTTGCTCAGTTGGAAGCCCTTGCTCATTTTCGACCGCTATTTGCAGGTCTAGTTCAATAGACATCTATTTATCACCTTATTCTGTAATTACAGAGCTATTTTGTGTTGCTAATTGTGTCGTAACGGCTTGCTGAGCTTCAAGAAGTTTGGCTTCACGCTCTTCACGTTTGCGCTTTTCAAACTCTTTGCGTTCTTTCTGGTCTTTTGCTTCCCACTTCTCGTACGCATTCACGATACGAGCAACGACAGGGTGGCGAACGACGTCTTCAGACATGAAGAAGTTAAAGCTGATGTCATCCACTTCGTTGAGTACTTCAGTTGCATGACGCAGACCTGACTTAGCTCCTCGAGGTAAATCGATTTGCGTAATATCACCTGTGATCACAGCGCGCGAGTTAAAACCGATACGGGTTAAGAACATCTTCATCTGTTCTACCGTGGTGTTTTGGCTCTCATCAAGAATGATAAACGCATCATTTAATGTACGACCACGCATGTAAGCCAGTGGTGCAACTTCAATCACGTTGCGCTCAATCAGTTTCTCAACACGCTCGAAGCCAAGCATCTCAAACAGTGCATCGTAAAGTGGACGCAAGTATGGGTCTACTTTTTGGCTTAAATCACCCGGTAGGAAACCAAGCTTCTCACCGGCTTCAACAGCAGGGCGAGTCAGCAGAATTCGGCGAACCTCTTGGCGTTCAAGTGCATCAACCGCAGCCGCAACAGCTAAGTACGTTTTACCAGTACCAGCAGGTCCAATACCAAAGGTGATGTCATGAGTGACCATGTTCATTAGGTATTGAGCTTGATTTGGTGTGCGTGGTTTGATGACGCCTTTTTTAGTCTTAATGGTCACTTCTTTGCCGTAGTCGATTTCAGACTCGACGTGTTGCTCCAAAATGCCAGACTCAGTGACCGCCAGATGCACTTGCTCTGGTTCGATATCGATTATGTTGCCTTTAACTGGAGCCGTTTCAACATAGAGGTGTTTGATGATGTCTAAAGCTGCGGCAGTTGTGTGAGGCTTACCGACAATGGTGAAAAAGTTGCTACGGTAATTAATCTCAACACCCAGACGACGTTCAAGGTGCTTGATGTTGTCGTCGAATGGTCCGCATAAGCTTGCCAAGCGCTTGTTGTCTGCTGGCTCTAGATTTATCTCTAAGGTAACGATTTTATTGCTCAAATTAGCCTCTCATTTTGTGCCACTCACTCTTAAATAAAAAAAAGAGCAAGAAGCCCGATTTAGACCGGGCTTCTGGATGGTGATATCCCTATTTCTAAGATGGTCACTTAGTTAGGTAATTTCAAGCTTTGTGTTTGCGCTTTGTGCTCAAACAGTTGTATTGGCTATGGCGTAAATGTTGCTACACCTAGCTCGTCTTCACGTTTTGTTTTTTCCATCATTTCTGCTGGAGTCATTACAACGCGTAGACCCATGTCTTTTTCTGTGCGAACTAGCTCACCACGTAGTGAGTTGGTGTAAACCTCAGTGATCTTCACATCTACGAACTGTCCGATAAGATCAGCAGAACCTTCGAAGTTCACAACACGGCTGTTTTCAGTACGGCCACGCAGTTCCATTAGATTCTTTCTTGATGGACCTTCAACAAGGATACGCTGCTCTGTACCTAGCATTAGGCGAGAGAAACGCATAGCTTGTGTGTTTACTGTCTGTTGCAGCTCCCACAGGCGATCTTTCTTCTCTTGTGCTGGTACATCACATGGGTAATCTGCGGCAGGAGTGCCTGGACGAGGAGAGAAAACAAAGCTGAAGCTCATATCGAAATCAACTTCTTTAATTAGCTTCATTGTATCTTGGAAGTCTTGCTTAGATTCACCAGGGAAACCAACAATAAAGTCAGAGCTGATTTGAATATCAGGACGAGCTTTACGCAGTTTGCGGATAATAGACTTGTACTCGATTGCTGTATGCGGGCGTTTCATCATCGTAAGAATACGGTCACTACCACTTTGTACAGGCAAGTGTAAGAAGCTCACTAGCTCTGGCGTATCTTTGTAAACTTCAATGATGTCATCACCAAATTCAAGCGGGTGGCTTGTAGTGAAACGAATACGGTCGATACCATCGATAGACGCAACTAGGCGAAGTAGTTCTGCAAATGTGCAGATGTCGCCTTCGTAAGTAGGGCCACGGAAAGCGTTTACGTTTTGGCCTAGTAGGTTTACTTCACGTACGCCTTGCTCTGCCAGTTGTGCAACTTCGTAGAGTACATCATCCATTGGACGGCTAACTTCTTCACCACGAGTATATGGAACAACACAGTAAGTACAGTACTTAGAGCAACCTTCCATGATAGAAACGTAGGCTGTTGCGCCGTCTGCTTTAGGTTCCGGCAAGTTATCGAACTTTTCGATCTCAGGGAATGAGATATCCATTACTGGTTTTTCGTTAGACAGTGATGACTTAATCATCTCTGGCAGACGGTGTAATGTTTGTGGGCCAAAGATAACGTCTACGTACGGTGCACGTTGACGAATGTGGTCGCCTTCCTGAGTTGCTACACAGCCACCCACACCGATCACCACACCTTCTTTTTTATCTTTAAGCGTTTTCCAACGACCAAGCTGGTGGAATACTTTTTCTTGCGCTTTTTCGCGGATAGAACAAGTATTCAATAGTAGTACATCTGCTTCCTCAGGTACTTCAGTTAGCTCATAGCCATTTGCAGCGTTAAGCAGGTCGGCCATTTTTGATGAATCGTATTCATTCATCTGACAGCCCCAAGTTTTAATTAGCAGTTTCTTACTCATTATATGTTCGCTCGATCGTTAGTTTAATTTAAGGGAGCAAATCGCCCATTATTCATCCGCCAGCATTGTTTGTCATAATTAGGTATTCAATTTTATGACTGGCTCTAGCGGCAAGCGGCGTATTGTACTGGTTTCAAAACCGACTGACTAGTAGTCTGAACAAATCTCTTATGTAGTGGTTTTTATTATTGTTAACGCCATATACCATAAGGGATAACCCTTTTTTCGAATAAGGTTTTTGGTTACAAGTTAGTTATGAAAAAGTACAATCGAAAACAGTCAAAGAATCAAACTGATAAGTACAAAATATGAACAGTTACGATATTGTGGTAGTCGGTGGCGGCATGATTGGCGCAGCAACAGCGGTCGGCTTTGCAAAGCAGGGTCTGAGTGTTGCGGTGATCGAAGGTTTTGCCCCACAAGCTTTTGATGAGTCACAAACGATGGACATTCGTGTGTCTGCGATTTCTCAAGCATCGGTCGATTTACTTGAAGATCTTGGTGCGTGGCAAAGTATCGCAGCGATGCGCGTGTGTTCTTACAAGCGTTTAGAAACGTGGGAGCATCCAGAGTGTCGTACTCGATTTGATGCTGCATCACTGGATCTGCCCCGTCTAGGCTATATCGTTGAGAATAGGCTCATTCAACTAGGATTATGGTCTCAATTTGATGCCTACGACAATCTCGAACTGTTATGCCCAGAAAAGCTGGATGAGATTGAGTTTGGTGAAACCAATATCGTTAAGCTTCAATCAGGAGCTGAGTTATCAGCGAAGTGGGTGGTTGGTGCTGATGGCGCGAATTCAGCCGTTCGTCAGCAAGCTGGAATTGGCATTACCGCTTGGGATTACCGACAGCACTGCATGCTTATCAATGTAGAAACAGAACTTCCCCAGCAAGATATTACTTGGCAGCAATTCCTACCAAGTGGTCCTCGTTCATTTTTGCCATTATGTTCTCTAACCTCGGACGGTCAAGAAGTCGGGCAGGGATCGTTGGTCTGGTATGACTCCCCATCTCGCATTAAGCAATTATCATCGATGACCCCTGAAAAGTTGCGAAATGAAGTACTTGCTAACTTTCCTAAAGAGCTAGGTGATATCAAGGTATTGAATTCGGGATCTTTTCCTCTGACACGACGTCATGCTCAATCATACTCGAAGAATAATTGCATTTTAGTCGGTGATTCAGCGCATACGATTAACCCTTTAGCAGGGCAGGGCGTTAACTTGGGCTTTAAAGATGTTTCAGTACTATTGGATGTCACCAATGAAAAAGGCGAATTGAATCAATCTGTAGCAAGACGCTATGAAGTGATGAGAAGAAGTGACAACTTAATGATGCAGAGTGGAATGGACTTCTTCTATAAAACCTTCAGTAATGACATTGGCCCTCTAAAGTTTGTACGCAATGCTGCACTAAAATTAGCGGAAAGTTCAGGGCCGATTAAAGCTCAAGTATTGAAATACGCCTTGGGTCTTTAAAACGGCTAGATCAGGTTATTTATATAGAGAAGGAGAGCCGATGCTCTCCTTTTTTGTTTTTGTTGTAATGCTTATTGTTGCTGAGTGACACAAACTGGTGCATCAAGATCTAACGAGTAACCGGTATAGGTCAGAGAGCCATCTTCAATGTTACGCTTGAATGAGGTGATGTTGTTGGAGTGCTGGTTGGCGGCGATAAGCCATTTCCCATCGTCAGTTATATGGAAGTCTCTTGGGAATTTACCTTCAGTGTCGTAGCTATCAATGAAAGTCAGCTTTTGAGTTTCAGAATCGACTTTGAAGCTGCTGATTCTTGATTGGTGTCGACATGACACATAAAGGAATTGCTCATCGGGGGATAGCTTAATCGCAGCTGCGGCTTCTCCCTTCTCCATATTAGGTAAGGCATCAACCTCATCCACTATATTCCAAATACCTAAAGACTTTTCCAAAATCAATATCGTTTCAGAGAGCTCACAGATTACATAGGCTTTGTCTTCAGCTTTGTTGAAGATTAGGTGACGTGTTCCATTTCCTGCGGGCGCTTTAATAGACTGCATTGGCTCATCAAGGAATTCTTCTTGCTCTTCGTCAAAGCAATAGAAGTTGATTCGATCGGTGCCGAGATCGACAGTCACAAACTGTGGTGAGTTTTGTAAGAACAAACATTGATGGGCGTGTGGGCTAGTTTGTCTCTCT
Organism: Vibrio sp. SG41-7; assembly: GCF_014164465.1. NCBI lineage: Bacteria > Pseudomonadati > Pseudomonadota > Gammaproteobacteria > Vibrionales > Vibrionaceae > Vibrio > Vibrio sp. SG41-7. Next base: position 107,420 of record NZ_JACJFF010000001.1, read on the forward strand.
TTGTTCGGCCCTGAGCCAACCATCTTGATTGTTTTGAGTCGTTTATCGATGTTGCCATTGATACTTAAGCTAAAGATATCAAATGTACCTGACGAGTATTGGGAAGTGATAGCAAATTTATTGTGTGGATCTATCGCAACGTGGCAGGGGTGATCTCCCGAGATTAGGCCTGTATTGGATGCGATTTGTGAATCAATATTAGGTATATGAATGAGTTTCGGTAGTTTCTTTTGCTCAACCTCAGATGCTGTATAGATTCCAGACTTTGTCGCGGTGATAAAAGAGGGGTTATGACATTCGGCAATAAGCTCTAGAGGTAATAGTTTTCCTGTTTCTAGATCTAACTGAGTTTGATAGACACCTTGGCTTTTACTTGGCGTATCCGTGTAGCAACCGATCGTTAATGGGAGGGTTTTCATAGGCAGTCATACTCAATTAGAAAGTGGAGCAGACATTGTCTTATAAAATCGTATTAAAAGTGAGGTTATAGAAGAGAATACTTGGTGACTTGGCTAGCAGAATTGCATATTCCAGATAAAACAAAACCCAGCTAAAAAGCTGGGTTTTGTTCAATGATGGTGCGGTCGGAGAGACTTGAACTCTCACACCTCTCGGCGCCAGAACCTAAATCTGGTGCGTCTACCAATTCCGCCACGACCGCAGCAAATCTTTATAGTTATATCGACATTGGTGATTCGATGTAACGTTGTGCTCTTGGTTTGCTATTTAGCTTAAAACAAGCTAAGTAAAAACAAAGAGTTTAATAGTGGCTGGGCTACCTGGATTCGAACCAGGGAATGCTGGCATCAAAAGCCAGTGCCTTACCGCTTGGCGATAGCCCAACAGGATATCAATTAAGATATCTAAATAATGGTGCGGTCGGAGAGACTTG
>NZ_JACJFF010000001.1:108411-147442 GCF_014164465.1 Vibrio sp. SG41-7
TAATTCAATATAACGTTGTTTGTACTTTTTCTTTCATAAAGAAAGAATGGTGGCTACTGCGGGATTCGAACCTGCGACCCCATCATTATGAGTGATGTGCTCTAACCAACTGAGCTAAGTAGCCATCTGAGAGCGAAGTAATATAATATAATCTCGCTTCCAATGCCATTATCTTTTTAAAGATAATTACACTTTAAATTGTGGCTGGGCTACCTGGATTCGAACCAGGGAATGCTGGCATCAAAAGCCAGTGCCTTACCGCTTGGCGATAGCCCAACAATGATATCAATTAAGATATCTCAATATGGTGCGGTCGGAGAGACTTGAACTCTCACACCTCTCGGCGCCAGAACCTAAATCTGGTGCGTCTACCAATTCCGCCACGACCGCTTTACTTTCCTAAAAACTCTTTGTTGTTAAGAGACAGATGTTTAATAACAAACAGAGTGCTTAGGAAATGGTGGCTACTGCGGGATTCGAACCTGCGACCCCATCATTATGAGTGATGTGCTCTAACCAACTGAGCTAAGTAGCCATTTCCAAATTGTTGCTCATTTCGAGACGTTGCCGCTTCGTTGTGAACGGGGCGCATTATGCGGAGTTGAGCGAAACCCGTCAACTTTTTTTTTGAATAAATCGCGAATAAACATCTGTTCGGTTTCTTTTTAGGCAAAGAGGTGTATTTGTCGACAAAAAACAGGTCTAAAAGGCGATATATATAGGAAGTTAAGTTTTGGATGTGGGGCTATTTCTAAAGGGGGAAAACAAAAAGGCCTGTGAATTCACTGGCCTTTTTTCTAGATGTTTAATCAGAATTATACGTTGAAGCGGAAGTGAACTACGTCACCATCTTTAACGATGTATTCTTTGCCTTCAAGACGCCATTTACCTGCATCTTTTGCTCCGCTTTCACCACCAAACTCGATGAAATGTTCGTAGCCAACTACTTCTGCACGGATGAAACCTTTCTCGAAGTCGGTGTGGATCTTACCCGCTGCTTGCGGCGCTGTTGCACCGATAGGAATAGTCCAAGCACGAACTTCTTTAACACCTGCAGTAAAGTAAGTTTGAAGAGTCAGTAGCTCGTAACCAGAGCGGATCACTCGGTTAAGGCCTGGTTCTTCGATGCCCATGTCAGCTAGGAACTCTTCACGATCTTCATCGTCAAGCTCAGAAAGTTCAGATTCGATGGCAGCACACACAGCAACAACAACGTTGTTCTCTTTTTCTGCATATTCGCGAACGGCGTCTAGGTAAGGGTTGTTTTCAAAACCATCTTCAGCAACGTTTGCAATGTACATTGTTGGCTTAAGCGTTAGGAAGTTAAGGTAGTCGATTGCTGCTACTTCTTCTTTGCCAAGTTCAACAGTACGAGCCATACCACCTTCAGTCAGGATAGGTAGAAGCTTTTCAAGAACTGTAGTTTCAAATTTAGCGTCTTTATCTCCGCCTTTTGCTTTTTTAGCATTACGGAAGATTGCACGTTCACAGCTATCTAGATCGGCAAGAGCAAGCTCAAGGTTGATCACTTCGATATCTTCGATTGGAGATACTTTGCCTGAAACGTGAACGATGTTTTCGTTTTCAAAGCAGCGTACAACGTGACCGATAGCATCAGTTTCGCGGATGTTAGCTAGGAATTTGTTACCTAGACCTTCACCTTTAGATGCGCCAGCAACTAGGCCTGCGATATCTACGAATTCCATTGTCGTTGGAAGGATCTTCTGTGGATTAACAATTTTTGCTAATGCATCTAAGCGTAGATCTGGAACCGGAACGATACCTGTGTTTGGTTCGATTGTACAAAATGGAAAGTTTGCTGCTTCGATGCCTGCTTTAGTCAGTGCGTTAAACAGAGTTGACTTACCAACGTTTGGTAGACCAACGATGCCACATTTAAAACCCATGATATAAACCTTATTCTGCTTTGAACGTATGTAAGCGATTTTGTGCTTTTGGTAGGCCATCTTTTAATAAGATGTCTAGGCTACGAACCGATTCGTCAACGACAGCCTCGATACACTCTTGCTCTTTCGCAGGAGCTTTGCCTAATACATAACCTGCAACTTTATCTTTGTGTCCTGGATGGCCAATGCCTAATCTAAGACGATAGAATTCTTTATTGTTACCCTGCTTGCTGATGATGTCTTTCAGACCATTATGTCCACCATGACCACCACCTTTTTTAAACTTTCCAATACCAGGAGGAAGATCTAACTCATCGTGAGCGACCATGATCTCTTCTGGTTTAATTTGGTAGAACTTTGCTAAGGCAGCAACAGCTTTGCCTGACAAGTTCATAAAAGTCGTAGGGATCAGCAAGCGAAGATCTTCACCATGAACCATGATACGACCCGTTAGGCCAAAGAACTTTGGTTCGTTCTTTAGTGTCACGTTATGTACACGCGCTAATTCTTCAACTACCCAAGCACCCGCATTATGGCGAGTTTTGGCGTATTCTGGACCTGGATTAGCCAGTCCAACGAGAAGTTTTATTTGTTGGCTCAAGGTATGGATCTCTCTTGGGATTTCAAAAAGCGCCGTATGATATCACAGTTTATGAAAAAGGTGCGAGCTAGCTGATAGCAACACGATGATTCCTGACTGTGGTGAATTGCGGCTTACTATTGGTTAGACATAAAAAAAGCACTTCATTCAATGAAGTGCTTAATGTGTGTCTCTCACGAGTTTCTAAAACAAAGCTTTTCTACAACAAAGCTATAGAGCTTTGATTAGTTAAACATCGCTGAGATTGATTCTTCGTTGCTGATGCGGCGAATTGCTTCAGCAAGCATGCGAGAAAGGCTTAGCTCAGTAACTTTGCCTGTCGCAGCCATCTCTGGAGAAAGCTTGATTGAATCTGTAACAATAACTTGGTCTAGAACTGAGTTACGGATGTTTTCTGCAGCAGTACCAGAGAATACAGCGTGAGTAGCGTAAGCGAATACACGCTTAGCACCGCGCTCTTTAAGCGCTTCAGCTGCTTTACACAGTGTGCCACCAGTATCGATCATGTCATCAACGATAACACAGTCACGACCTTCAACATCACCGATCAGGTTCATTACTTCAGAAACGTTAGCACGTGGACGACGCTTATCAACGATAGCGATGTCAACATCACCTAGCGCTTTAGCGGTTGCACGAGCACGTACAACACCACCAAGGTCTGGAGAAACCACTACTGGGTTTTCTAGGCCACGGTTAGCCATGTCTTCTAGAAGAACTGGAGTGCCGAAGATGTTATCAACAGGTACATCGAAGAAGCCTTGGATTTGCTCTGCGTGTAGGTCGATAGTAAGAACGCGGTCAACACCAACGTTAGAAAGGAAATCTGCAACAACTTTTGCAGTAATAGGCACACGAGCAGAACGTACGCGACGATCTTGACGGGCATAACCGAAGTAAGGGATTACAGCAGTAATACGGCCAGCAGAAGCACGGCGCATTGCGTCAATCATTACCACCAATTCCATAAGGTTGTCATTGGTTGGTGCACAAGTTGATTGAATCAGGAATACATCGCTACCACGAACGTTTTCATTGATTTGAACAGCGACTTCGCCATCAGAAAAACGGTCTACAGTAGCATCGCCAAGAGAGATGTATAGACGATCAGCAATACGTTGGGCTAGTTCAGGTGTTGCGTTACCAGCAAATAGCTTCATATCAGGCACGGTGGAAACCTCGGGTTGCGTCCAGTTTTAAATAGATTGTGGGTGGGCTGATTGGTATTCAGCCAAAGTTTCTTTCAAAGGCGAAATGTTTCGTCCTCTCGCGACAAACGCGGAAACTGTGTCAGGCAGTTGCTCTAGCACCGATTCGGCTTCTTTTTTGCTGCTAAATTCAGCAAAAACGCATGAACCCGTACCAGTCAATCTCGACGGCGCGTATTGTAGCAGCCATGAAAGTTGCTTATCAACCTCTGGGTACAGCATTCGCACAATTTTTTCGCAATCGTTTACGTATTCTTGCTCTAGAAGCGTTGCTAGTGCTCGCTTCGGCGTATTTCGAGTTAATTCTGAATGTGTGAATATGTCTACAGTTGCTATGCTCACTTGAGGTTTGACAACGAGATACCATTTTTCATCCGGATTAGCGGGCTGTAGCTGTTCTCCAACCCCTTCGGCAAAGGCGGCGTGGCCTCGAACGAAGACCGGAACGTCAGCACCAAGCTGCAAACCGATTTCGGCAAGTTGATCATCAGAGAGGTTGAGTTGCCATAAATAATTAAGCGCGACCAGCACGGTTGCTGCATTTGAAGAGCCCCCACCAATGCCACCTCCCATTGGCAACACTTTCTTGAGTTCAACATCCGCACCGAAAGAGGTCGATGTATATTGTTGGAGGGCAGTTGCGGCTTTCCAGATCAAGTTGTCTTCAAGTGCTACCCCAGGAATTTCTGGTGTGATTGTTATCGAGCTAGTTTCTGAGTTTGCACTAACCGTCAGTTCATCGCCAAACTCGACAAACTGAAATAAGGTCTGAAGTTCGTGATAGCCATTATCGCGTCGGCCAGTGATATAGAGAAATAAATTCAGCTTAGCTGGCGAAGGCCAGTGCGTTGGCGTTGTTATCATTTTTTCAGTGTCCACTTCGAAACTACAATGTTGATTTTGTTCTCGTCTTGCTTGAATGACAATCGACTAGGGAGGGGAATTGTCTCTACCTTAGTGTTGTCTTCACTAGAGTTCTTGTTGTCTTCACCAGATAATAGTTTACTCGGCACCTCTGTATTTCGATAGTTATCAAAATTCAGTGTCCATAATTGGTTGCTAACTTGTTTGGTGAGAGATTCAAGCGTGTTGGTGGTGTTCAATTGGTAGCTATCGGCTTGATCTGGAATGCCAAGGAACCATTGTGGTAGATGGTCAATGGGAATCTGTAATCCAGTAAGTTGCTCTACCAATACGGATGCACTTGCGTGAGTGAACACCTGATCATCATAAGTGACTACCTTGGCACCCGAACTGTCAATTGTGAGGTTCAAGGCGGTTTGACCAAGGAAAGTAGTGAGCCTCAATTGACTCTGATTTGGGGAATGTTTCCAAATGAAATTTAGGCTTTGGCGTTGCTCTGGAGAAATGTAAGCGAGCTTGCCTGAGGCTTGATAGTTTTCTATCTGTAAAAGCCGATCTTGGTGACTTTGCCACTCGACGCTGGTCGGTTGTTCTGGGATAGACGAGCAACCCACCATAATTATGGTTATAAAAATAAGAGACGTGATTTTACGAAGCTTGCTCATATTTGCTCACAACTTGTTCAAATTTATCTAAAAAACGTCTCAACTATAGCATTGAATTCACGAAGTCAGGAAAACAAATCCCGCTTGCTCTTTAAATAGAGCCATGCATCAAGTAAAATTCGCCCCTTGTTTCCATTCCCTGATCGAGAACTTCTGATACATGTCTTTGCTTGCCGTAGGTATCAATCACAATACAGCGTCGGTTGAATTGCGAGAAAAAGTCGCTTTTGGTCCAGATAAATTATCTGAGGCACTCAAGCAACTTAACGCAAATGCACACGTAAATGGAAGTGTCATACTTTCTACCTGTAATCGAACTGAAGTGTATTGTGACGTCAAAGGCGTGGCAAAAAACAAGCTCATCGATTGGTTGTCAGTTTTCCATCAAGTTAGCCCTGAAGAGCTAAAACCCAGCATTTATATCCATGAAGAGCAGGCTGCGATTAAACATTTAATGCGCGTAGCTTGTGGTTTGGACTCCTTGGTATTGGGTGAGCCGCAGATCTTAGGTCAGGTGAAGCAAGCTTATACGGACTCGCGAGAGAACAAATCTGTTGATGCTTCAATGGAAAAACTGTTCCAGAAATCATTTTCTGTCGCCAAGCGTGTTCGAACTGAAACTGAAATTGGCGGAAGCGCGGTGTCTGTTGCTTACGCAGCCTGTACGTTAGCTAAACACATCTTTGAGTCGATTGCCGATTCAACCGTGTTATTGGTTGGTGCGGGTGAGACGATTGAATTGGTGGCTAAACACCTTTCTGCGAATGGCTGCACTAAGATGATAGTGGCTAACCGAACTCGTGAGCGTGCTTTAGGGCTAGCTGAAGAGTTTGGTGCTGAAGTGATCAGCCTGAATGAGATTCCTGACCATTTGCATAGAGCGGATATCGTGATCAGCTCAACTGCAAGCCCGCTGCCTATTATTGGTAAGGGCATGGTAGAGACCGCACTTAAGACAAGAAAACATCAACCTATGTTGTTGGTTGATATTGCCGTTCCTCGTGATGTGGAATCTCAGGTCGGCGATCTGAATGATGCTTACCTATATTCCGTTGACGATTTGCAGTCGATCGTTGATGGCAATATTGAACAACGAAAAGTAGAAGCGATTCAAGCTGAAGCAATAGTTAGTGAAGAAAGCGCCGCGTTTATGAGTTGGATGCGTTCACTGCAAGCGGTAGACAGTATTCGTGATTACCGTAAATCGGCCAATGAAATCCGAGAAGATTTATTAAGTAAGAGTTTACAATCACTTGCCGCTGGCGGTGACCCTGAGAAAGTCTTACTTGAGCTAAGTAATAAGCTCACAAACAAATTGATCCATGCTCCAACGCGTGCACTTCAAAGTGCAGCTGAGCAAGGAGAACCTGCAAAATTAATGGTCATTAGACAGAGTTTGGGCTTAGAAAACCCTCAATAATATTCGACCTCCAACAGAATAAGACATTATGAAAGCCTCGATTCTAATAAAGCTTGAAACACTTGTTGAACGCTATGAAGAAGTTCAACATCTACTTGGTGATCCCGGTGTACTTGGGAATCAAGACAAATTCCGTGCCTTGTCAAAAGAGTATTCTCAATTAGAAGAGGTGACGGGGTGCTTCAAATCATACCAGCAAGCTCAAGAAGATTTAGAAGCTGCTGAAGAGATGGCAAATGAAGACGACGCAGAAATGCGCGAAATGGCTCAAGAAGAGATCAAAGATGCGAAAGCGAACATTGAACGTCTAACTGATGAGCTGCAAATTCTTCTGATTCCAAAAGATCCAAACGATGAGCGTAACTGTTTCTTAGAGATTCGTGCCGGTGCTGGTGGTGATGAAGCGGGTATTTTTGCAGGTAACCTTTTCCGCATGTACTCTAGATTTGCCGAGAAAAAAGGTTGGCGCATTGAGGTGATGAGCAGCAATGTTTCAGAGCAGGGCGGCTTTAAAGAGATGATCGCTAAAATCAGTGGCGACGCTGTTTACGGCACAATGAAGTTCGAGTCTGGCGGTCACCGTGTACAACGTGTACCTGAGACTGAGTCTCAAGGTCGTGTTCATACATCAGCATGTACTGTTGCGGTTATGCCTGAGATCCCAGAAGCTGATCTACCAGAAATTAAAGCTGGCGATCTTAAAATTGATACTTTCCGTGCATCTGGCGCGGGTGGTCAGCACGTTAACACCACGGATTCAGCAATCCGTATTACTCACTTGCCAACCGGTACCGTAGTCGAGTGTCAAGACGAGCGTTCTCAGCATAAAAACAAAGCGAAAGCGATGGCTGTTCTTGCGGCTCGTATCGTTCAAGCTGAAGAAGAGCGTCGTGCTGCTGCGATTTCAGATACACGTCGTAATCTATTAGGTTCTGGTGACCGTAGTGACCGTATTCGTACGTACAACTACCCTCAAGGTCGTGTTTCTGATCACCGCATCAACTTAACTATCTACCGCCTGAACGAAGTTCTGGAAGGTGATATGCAAAGCCTGCTTGATCCTGTTCTACAAGAGCACCAAGCCGATCAACTAGCAGCACTTGCTGAGCACAATTAATTACTATGCAGTCAGCATATACGGTTGAAAGTGCTTTAAAGTCAGCAATCGTACAGCTTCAAGAGGGCGATAACACATCGCCCTCGATTGATGCTGCGGTACTGCTTTGTCACGCCCTAGATAAACCTAGATCTTACCTACTGACTTGGCCTGAGAAGCATCTCACTTCAGAACAAGAATCCGAATTCCATACCCTTCTAAAACGTCGCTTAACCGGTGAGCCTGTGGCTTATATTGTTGGTGAACGTGAGTTTTGGTCGCTGCCATTAAAAGTTTCTCCTTCTACTTTAATCCCGCGCCCGGATACCGAGCGTTTGGTTGAAGTCGCTTTGGATAAAACCTACGGAAAACAAGGTGCGATTCTAGATTTAGGCACGGGCACAGGTGCTATCGCGTTAGCATTGGCGTCTGAGATGCCGAATCGACCAGTGACGGGTATTGATCTTCGCCCTGAAGCGCAGCAACTTGCTACAGAAAATGCACAACGCTTGAACATCACCAACGCCACCTTTTTACACGGCAGTTGGTTTGAGCCTTTGAACTCGGTGAATTCTGAAGAAGAAGCTGCGAAGTTCTCGTTGATTGTCTCGAACCCACCTTACATTGAGAAGAATGACCCTCATTTATCTCAAGGTGATGTGCGTTTTGAACCGATCACAGCGTTAGTTGCTGAAGAGAAAGGTTTAGCTGATATTCGATACATCTCTGAAAACGCACGCGGTTTTTTAGAAAACGAAGGCTGGCTAGCATTTGAACACGGCTATGACCAAGGCTTGGCGGTACGTGAGATAATGCAACAACTGGGCTACTTGGATGTGGTTACAGAAAAAGATTACGGTGGTAATGACCGAGTGACATTGGGTCGTTACTGTTCATAGGCTGCTGTTCATCATCTAGTGAGCAACAGATGATGAACTTGCTAAATTGATACCTTTAACCTCGACAATACACTTAACTCGATAATGCACTTAACGCGGAAATACAGAGAATTAACGCAGAAATACAGGGCATTAACGGGTATTGTTTGGCTCGTGTTAACGAAAGCACATATAAAAAATATAAAGGAATACCATGTACGAAGGTTTAAAACATTTTCACCTACTAACGATTGCTATAAGCGCGCTACTTCTTTCGATTCGTTTCGCTCTGATGATGGTTAACTCACCAAAGCTTAAGCATCCTTTCTTGCAGCGTTTCCCTCATATCAATGACTCGTTGCTGCTGCTATCGGGTATTGGTTTGATTTTTATCACTGGCTTTATTCCCTTTACACCAGCGGCACCATGGTTAACTGAAAAACTGACCTGTGTAATGGCTTACATCGCATTGGGCTTCTTTGCGCTTAAGTTAGGTAAGAACAAGCTATTGAGAGTTTTCTCATTCTTTGGCGCTCTAGGCTGGTTAGCGATGGCAGGCAAAATTGCAATGACGAAGACACCAACATTTTTCGGTTAATTATCTCCTTATTTCGGTTAGTTACGTATGTACGAATTTTTTGATGAAGACTTTGACCAGCTAGAGTTAGCTGAAGGTGCATTGATCTTAAATAAAGCGATTAACCCAGAAACTCAAGACAGCTGGGCTGAGCAAGAACTGGCGAGATTGTTAAAAGACGCTGAGTTTGCTTTGGTTAATGAAACCGACGAGCAACAGAAGTTTGAATCTTTTATTCGACTATTCTTTTATGAGTGGGGCTTCGCAGGCGATAAAGACGCTTACTTCTCATCGGAAAACGCGTTTATCGATAAAGTGCTCGAGAGAAAGAAAGGTATCCCTGTCAGTCTTGGGGCAATCTTCCTTTTTCTTGGTCGCAAGCTAGGCTTCCCTGTAGAGGGTGTCTCTTTTCCGACTCAGTTTCTGCTTAAAGTGAGTTGGTACGGGCAAGCAGCCGTCTATATTAATCCTTACAACGGTGAGTATGTTGGCGTGCAAACTTTACGAGCTTGGTTAATCGGACATGATGGCCCACTCGCTAAGGTGAAAGCGGAGCACTTAGAGGTTGCCGACCACCCAACGATTATTGGTAAGTGGCTAGCGTTGCTTAAGAGTGCATTACTGCGAGAAGAGCGTTATACGCTTGCATTGAAGTGTACCGATCTTGCGTTAACGTTTGTGCCGGATGATCCGTACGAAATCCGTGACCGTGGCTTTATTTATCAGCAGCTAGACTGTCATCAAGTTGCAGCAACGGATTATCAATACTTTATCGACCAATGCCCAGATGACCCTGCATCTGAGTTGCTAAAATCTCAAGTGAACGTCATGAACGAAAAGACAGTGGTTGTTCACTAATTAATAATTATTTAGAGAGAATATGATGGAACAGAAAACAGTTCACATTGGTGACATGCCAATTGCTAACGACAAGCCATTTACGCTATTTGCAGGCATGAACGTTCTTGAATCTCGCGATCTAGCTATGCAGATCTGTGAGCACTACGTGAAAGTCACAGAGAAGTTGGGCATCCCTTACGTATTTAAGGCGTCTTTCGATAAAGCAAACCGCAGCTCAGTTCACTCATACCGTGGTCCAGGTATGGAAGAAGGTCTTAAAATCTTCCAAGAACTGAAAGATACTTTTGGCGTGAAGATCATTACTGATATCCACACAGAAGCACAAGCTCAGCCTGTTGCTGATGTGGTTGATGTAATCCAGCTTCCAGCGTTTCTTGCTCGTCAAACTGACCTTGTTGAAGCGATGGCTAAGACCGGTGCTGTAATCAACGTGAAGAAGCCTCAGTTCATGAGCCCAGATCAAGTGGGTAATATCGTTGATAAGTTTGCTGAGTGTGGCAACGACAATATCATTCTTTGTGAACGTGGTTCTTGCATGGGTTATGACAACTTAGTTGTTGATATGCTTGGTTTCGGTGTAATGAAAAAATCATCAAACGGTAGCCCAATCATCTTTGATGTGACTCACGCGCTTCAAATGCGTGATCCATCAGGTGCTGCCTCTGGTGGTCGTCGTGAGCAAACGGTTGAACTAGCTAAAGCTGGCATTGCGACGGGTATTGCTGGTCTGTTTCTTGAGGCTCACCCTAACCCAGATCAAGCACGCTGTGATGGCCCATCGGCGCTACCTCTAGATAAACTAGAGCCGTTCTTGAAGCAGATGAAAGCACTTGATGACCTTATCAAAGGCTTCGACCACATCGATATCAAATAGCTTTGGCTGATGCTAAATAACGAGCATTAAATCGCTAATGTTAACGAGTTTAAGTGGTTATTTAACTGCATAAGATAAACGCCCAACTCTTAGAGTCGGGCGTTTTTTTTAACGGGACATCCGTTCAGTTCACTGAAGCCTCGGCCTATTTTGACGATGACTAAGCTATTTTTCGATGACTAAGCTGTGTAGTCGTTAGCTAACCTGTTTTTCAAAGTACTAATCAATGGCAGATGATTAAATCTTTGTTAACAGAACCTTTGATTCCCTAAGAAAGTGGTATGGGTGTGTGAGGTCTGTCCTGTTTATAGTAAATTACTGATGTTCATCACACTTTATAAGTAAACGATTGCCTGTGATGCAGGGGAAGTTTGAGTGTAATCTCATAATTTTGTTACACTTAACTGCCGATCTATGCGTGACCAATTCGACATAAATATGAAATCGTCGTGTTACATCTAGAATGTTAATTTAAGATTAGTCATGTTGAAGTCTTATTGTTCGAACTCCAGGAAAGGGGTCGCAATAGATTATAAAAAGCAGTGGATTCCCCTAAAAAGTTCAAAGGTATGACAATGAAGCAACGCCTTATTCTAAAGACAGCACTAAGTGCTGCAATCCTAGCTACTCTAGCTGGGTGTGCGTCTCAATCAACTCAAGATTGGAACCAAGACGAAACTTACAAGCTTACGGTTCTACACACTAACGACAACCATGGTCGTTTTTGGCAGAACAAATACGGTGAATACGGCATGTCTGCGCGTAAAACGCTTGTTGATCAACTTCGTGCTGAAGTTGAAGCAGAAGGCGGTAGCGTGTTGCTTCTATCTGGTGGTGACATCAACACGGGTGTGCCAGAGTCAGATCTTCAGGATGCAGAACCTGATTTCAAAGGTATGAATAAAATTGGTTACGATGCAATGGCATTGGGTAACCACGAGTTTGATAACTCTTTAGACGTACTACAAAAGCAGATCGACTGGGCTAACTTCCCAATGCTATCTGCAAACATCTACGACAAAGCAACAGGCGAACGCAAGTTCCAAGCTTACGAGATGTTTGAAAAGCAAGGTATCAAGATTGCGGTTATCGGTCTAACCACTGAAGACACGGCAAAAATCGGTAACCCTGAGTTTATCGCGAGCATTGACTTCCGCGACCCTAAAGAAGAAGCGAAGAAGCTGATCGCTGAACTTAAAGAAACAGAGAAGCCAGACTTAATCTTCGCTGTGACTCACATGGGTCACTACGAAAACGGCCAACGTGGTGTTAACGCACCGGGTGATGTAGCACTTGCTCGTTACCTAAACGAAGGCGACCTAGACATGATCGTTGGTGGTCACTCTCAAGAGCCTGTATGTATGGAAGGCCCTAACGTTGCGAAGAAAAACTTCAAGCCGGGTGATGAATGTAAACCAGACGTACAGAATGGTACTTACATCGTTCAAGCTCACGAGTGGGGCAAGTACGTAGGTCGTGCTGATTACGAATTCCGTAACGGTGAGCTAGAGATGGTGAGCTACGATCTGGTTCCAGTTAACCTTAAGAAGAAAGTTAAGATTGACGGTAAGAAGCAACGTGTTCTTATTCAAGATGAGATCGCACAAGATCCAGAGTTGCTTGAATTCCTACGTCCTTTCCAAGAGCAAGGTCAAGCACAGCTAGAAGTTCAAATTGCTGAGACAAATGGCAAGCTTGAAGGCGATCGTAACGTGGTGCGTTTCCAACAAACTAACCTAGGTCGTTTGATTGCGACTTCTCACATGGAGCGTGCACAAGCAGACTTCGCTGTGATGAACTCTGGTGGCGTTCGTGACTCAATTGAAGCGGGCAATGTCACTTACAAAGATGTACTGAAGGTACAACCTTTTGCAAACATCCTGACTTACACAGACATGACAGGTAAAGAAGTTCTAGATTACCTAAACGTTGTGGCGACGAAACCAATCGATTCTGGTGCTTACGCGCAGTTCGCTGGCATTTCAATGACAGTAGCAAACGGTGAAGTATCGAATGTCTTCATCGGTGGCAAACAGCTTCGTTTAGACGAAACATACCGTTTCACAGTGCCAAGCTTCAACGCGGCTGGTGGCGACGGTTACCCTAAACTGTCAGATCACCCTGGTTACGTGAACACAGGTTTTGTTGATGCTGAAGTACTGAAAGAGTACCTAGAAGCGAACAGCCCAGTTGACGTGAACAAGTACGCACCTTCTGGTCAAATGGTTTACAAGTAATTAAACCCAGTTGCTAGAGTTAATAGGTGCTAAATTAGATTGACTCTAGCACCATGATAAATTTAACTAAAGCGACGCCTCGGCGTCGCTTTTTGTTTATTTATCGTTTGGATTTGTTATGACCCCTGCAATCAATCTCGCTAAGAAAAAGAAAATCGCTCATAGCGTGCATCAATATCACCACGATGCGAATAACACGAATTATGGATTAGAGGCTGTCGAAGCGCTTGGTCAAGATCCCAAACGTGTATTTAAAACGCTTTTGTTCTGTTTGAATGGCGTCGCTAAAGATTTAGCTGTGGCCGTTATTCCCGTTGATCAGAAGCTAAACCTGAAGCTTGCGGCAAAAGCGGCAAAAGGCAAAAAAGCAGAGATGGCGAACCCTGATATTGCTCAGAAAACCACGGGTTATGTGGTGGGTGGAATCAGCCCTCTTGGTCAGAAAAAAGCCTTGCCTACCTTTGTTCATTCCAGCGCGACAGATTTTGAAACGATATGCGTGAGTGCAGGGAAGCGCGGGCTAGAAATTGAACTCGACCCGAAAGACTTAGCGCTACTGACTCGCGGTCAGTTTGCTGATCTATGTTTATAGATTGTCGTAGTCATGATGATACAACTACCGAATGACAAACAAAAACGCCCGCTAGATTAACCTAGCGGGCGCTTTTATATTGAGTGTCTATCCTGAAATGTGCTTGTACATTGAGGACGAATTATGACTACTTCTTCAGACCTAAAGTACCACCAACACGCTTCGGTGCAGGCTTACCGCTTCGACGATCGTTATTGTTGCGATCTGTGCGGGTGCGATCAGAACTGTTTCTATCTGAATTAGAACGCTCTGAACGAGAGTTCGATTTCCAGTTCTCGGTATTGCCACCGCTTTCACCATTCGATGAGTTACGGCCACGTTTCGAGTTAGGCGCATGACGGAATTCATCTGCATTATTACCGCGATAGGTGCGAGTGCGGTTCTCGTTTTGATTACGGCGCGCTGTGGAAGTTTGGTTTTCTTCACGGCTATCAAAAAGTTTCGCATCAGTCGCTTTACGAATACGTTGACCTTTCGCGTTCATTTTTGACGCATCTTCAGTGCTCACTGAACCTTCGCACATCGCTAATATCTCTGCGATTTCTTCTTCACTCAGGTAGCGCCACTTTCCGTTTGGAATGCCATCAAGTGAGATATTCATAATACGAACACGACGTAGTTTGAATACTTCATAGCCTAACGCTTCACACATACGACGGATCTGGCGGTTAAGGCCTTGAGTTAGCGTAATTCGGAATGAAAATTTGGTTTCTTTCTCGACCTTACATGGCAAGGTAACAGTATCGAGAATATGAACGCCAGCGCCCATTTGCTTCAAGAACTCAGTCGTAATCGGCTTATCTACACGCACCACGTATTCTTTCTCGTGGTTGTTACCTGCACGTAGGATTTTGTTTACGATGTCGCCATCGTTGGTCAAGAAGATAAGACCATCAGAAGGTTTATCTAGACGACCAATAGGGAAAATACGTTTGTGGTGGCCAATAAAGTCGACGATGTTGCCAGGAATATCACGTTCAGTAGTACAGGTGATGCCTGTTGGTTTATTAAGAGCAATGTAGATCGGCTTCTCTTTTGAGCGAACAGGCTTATTGTCGATCTCAACATCATCACCGGGCAAGACTTTAGTACCCATTTCAGGGATCTTACCGTTAATAGTAACTCGGCCTGCATCAATGAGTTTGTCGGCTTCGCGGCGTGAGCAAAAACCAGTTTCACTGATGTATTTATTAAGGCGTTTAGCTTGGGATTCTTGTGACATGATATTCTCTTAGCGTTTCACAACGGAAATATAGATAAACAAAAAGCAACCTTTGGATAGTTGCTTTGAGTTGGGATTCGTTAACTGAGGACAATTTTAGCACTTGGTGTGAGTCTAGGCACGAAATATCGATCTTGATGCAACTCGCTATCAGTGTACTTATCTGTTTCAACCAGTTAACTGGTGCGTTTTTGATGGCGCTCTCTGTTCTCTAGCTTTTTCTCATTACTCTTTCTGAGCATAACGTAGACGGCGCCAGTACCACCATGAAATTGCTGAGCAGAGTGAACACATTGAACGTCGTTAATTTGCGTGAGCCAATTCGCCACGTAGCTTTTCATCATTGCTGGTGGGTTCGAGCGCTCACCTTTACCGTGAACAATGATAACGGTGCGAACATCCATTCTTAAACACTGGCGTAAAAATGAGAGTACTTCGTTACGAGCGTCTTTCAGTGTTTTCCTATGAAGGTCGAGTTTGGCCTGAATAGGGTATTTGCCTAAGCGCAGCTTTTTGTATACGCCTTCTTGTACACCATCTTTCTTGTAAGCAATGACGTCGTCTGGCTTGATCATTGGTGAGTAGTCTAATGATAAGTAGTCTTTCTCGTCGTCAGACAGCCACATAGCGGCTTCACGCTTAGCAAGGTGAGATTCTGTGACTCGGTGTACTTTCTGGTGTTCGGCGGTGTCATGGTCGATACGTTTAACATCGCCCATCATTTCTTGGAATAGATCTAAGTCGTCATCATGAGACATAGTGTGTATCTCAAGTTGGAGAAGGATAGGGTAAGTATACCTAAGTTGAGGCCGGGTTTAAAAATGAAAAAACCGGAGAAGACAATAAGTCTGCTCCGGTGCAAAGCGTTTTTACATCCACCCAAAGAAAATGATACTTAAAAGTAGATGACTTAGGCTGAGCGATTCTAGTGAGGAGATTTTTCAGTCATAACTTTGTAGATGAAGAAGCCTCCATAGAACATCATGAGACCCAGAGCCCCGAATATTACTATCATTGAAGATAGCCCCACTGCATTACCAAATAGGAGTTCTAGCCAAAAGTCCATGTGTATACCTCAAAGTTATATGACATGGCTTAGTGTATTAAGTAGCGTTATCAATTCACTGATCTGGATCAATCCTGTTTCATAAGTTAAATACTTGTTGTTGAGTGTGTGTTTTTCGTCACATTAGCCGTTGGGTTGTACGTCTTTTGTTCGAACGATTCGATATTGTAAAAAAGAGTGAAAAAAGCTCTTGCGCATAAATTCAGAATCCGTATTATACGCTTCATCGACAGGCAATCAGCCAGTTAGATATCTCGGTGAATAGCGCAGCTTGGTAGCGCATCTGGTTTGGGACCAGAGGGTCGGGGGTTCGAATCCCTCTTCACCGACCACATTAAGAAAAAGGCTTCTCAGAAATGAGAAGCCTTTTTTGCATTTAACCCTTTTTGTTTCTATTTGGTTTGGGACATGAGGGTGGGGGCTGGTGCGCCAGTCCGATGGAAGCCCAGCCGCGTCGAATCCCTGCTTCACCGACCATATTTAGAAAGCCTGCTCATTGAGCAGGCTTTCGTCGTTTCAGGGTATGGGAAATAGGGTTTGAACCTAAGTGGGGTTCGCCTGATGTTCAAAATAAGCTCTTTACCGCCACATAAAATAAAGCCGTAGCACTCTCTGTAATAGAGGGGACTACGGCTTTTTTGCGTTCTGGTATATGTGTCATTCCCTAGAGTGACGAATGAGCGAGTAGAGAATTTATTGTTGTTCTAAACACCTTGCTTAGAGACAAGGACTGACCCAATAAGCCAGTCCCAAAATTATCTACTTCACATCGCATGTAATGTCTTTTATTGGTGTCTCTGAGGTAACAAAGCAAACATACGCTTCAAACAGGATTATTTGGACCAATTCGAATGTAACCTGCCTGTACTTCATCTTCGTTAAAGGTCACCGAGTGAGAGTTACCTGTCTTGCCATCGTAAAAGCTTGCTTCAAAATTACCATTCATTTGGCTTGCGATACGGTTGCGTGTCGTAGACGTCGTGAAAGTAATATTCGCGCATCGCATGGGTGGCTTTTCAGTAATCAAAAACTGTCCGCTTTCTTTATCTAGCACGCCGCCTTTTGTATCAGGCTGAATGTCGATGGCTTGAAACTGTTCGATGGTACAAGTTTCTTTGGCAGACGCTGCCGTGGGCATCAGGATCGCGAGGGCTAAAGGTAAAGCGAAGAGTACTGGTTTCATGAGAACAACACCGTGTATAAAAAGAGCGAAAGATAATAGCACCGTTATGGTGCTATTAAATGTAATGATTCTGTTATTAGGTAATGGTTATATTATGAGAAGGTCATAGTATCGAATTTAGTTAGTTGTCGTCACTAACCTCAAATTGACACTGAGCCTGTTGGCTTTGTGATTGTTGAGTGACATTAAAACCTTTCTCTTTTAACAACTGCAAAAGGTTACCTTCGCCAACTAGGTGCAAGGCGCCAACCACGATCAAATAATTCCCTTTTGAATCGAGTTTCCAATCATTGGCGGATAGCTTGTTTGCCCAGTCGATATTGCGGTCAGTTAAGAATGCTTTCTCGAGTTCAGGCGACATCTCAGACAGCTCTGCGAAGGCTTCCAGCTTCGCTAAATCACCCGCTTTCCAGCTTTCAATTAGGCAATGAACCACATGATCAGTTTGGTCAAATTCCTCAAGGCTACTGACTAACCATTCCTTACCGTCATCCTTTTGTTTTGTCATCAGGTCTATTTGGAATTGTAGTGGCTCTAAACTGATAACCGGAACATCTTGGATAGTCGCTTTGTAAGCTAGCGTCGCATCAACGCCGCCGGCGGAGCCATAACCAAGGTTTTTTAGCTGCTGCATTTGTATGGAAAGAGAAGTCGCCCAAGGCGGTGAGCTAAGCAGTTGTTGCGTCGGCATCTCCAACGATTTTGATATGTCGGTTAATAATTGCAGTTGTTCTTCATTGAGCACATCGGCAGTAGTGAGTTTGTTGTGGGGATATACAACGCCATCAGACTTTCTGATATCAGTTTCGATAACTAACCCATCACTGTTTTTTAACGCGTCGGTGATCGCTGAAGGAAGTGGGTACATACTCTCGTCCCCAACGTGCACGGAACCTAAGATAGTGAGTGTCAGTTCATCCTTTTTTGCTTGCCAATAAAGGGGCTCGGCGACCGCTTGCCTAGCTGAAAAAGCGAGAACGAATAAAACCATGTATAAGAATGGGCGCAAAGGGAGCTCCTTTAGGAAGTCTTAAACTCGTTAAAATCGATTTTGACGGTGTTTTTTAACGGTTTTTTTTGAGAACGATGTCACGTTGTTTGTACGAAAAGTATAACAACACCAACAAACTCTTAAACCTTTCTCAGTAACAACGACACGATTTTATGAAATCCTTTCAAAAGATTGTGATTCAATTCTCAAATATTACGTCAAAATAAAACTGACGGAACTGTCGATGTTGGTAACTTTATGATTTTAATAAGGTTAATTTTATCAATATTTTTTAGATTTGAAGTCGATCACTTTATTAACTTGATTTAATTCACGGCGAAAAATAAGGCCATATAGTTTATCTAACTTTTGAAGCGTTCTATTTTGCTTCTGACTCAATTTTTTAAATTTATGGGTGAATACGATGTTGAAGAGAAACTTACTATCTGTAGCGGTACTTGCTGGTTTAACGGGTTGTGCGGTAACACAAGCACCAGAACAAAAGGTGGTTAATGCACTGGCTGATAACCTTGATGTGCAATACGAAATCTTGACGAACCACGGCGCAAACGAAGGCATGGCTTGTCAGGATTTAGGCGCAGAGTGGGCATCATGTAACAAAGTGAACATGACTCTGACCAATGACGGTGAAGCGATCGATTCGAAAGATTGGACTATCTACTTCCACAGTATTCGCCTTATCTTAGATGTTGATAATGAGCAGTTTAAAATCACTCGTGTAACAGGCGACCTACACAAACTAGAACCTACAGATAAGTTCGATGGTTTTGCCGCTGGTGAAGAAGTGATTCTTCCACTAACAAGTGAATACTGGCAACTGTTTGAAACCGACTTTATGCCGGGTGCATTTGTAACGGCGCCAAATGCTGAACCTAAGATGATTGCTTCATTGAATACGGAAGATGTCGCGTCGTTCGTAACCAGTTTGGAAGGAAACAACCTTAAGCGTACACCTGATGACAACAATGTCATGGCAACAGCGGTTACTCGCTTTGAAAAGAATGCTGATCTGGCAACGCAAGATGTATCAACCACTTTACTACCAACGCCAATGTCGGTAGAAGCGGGCGAAGGTTCAGTGAGCATTGCTGGTGGTATTGCCCTACCTAAAGACGCATTCGATGCTGAGCAGTTCGCTGCAATTGAAGAACGTGCAGATGTGGTAAACGTAGATGTGAGTGGCGACCTACCTGTTAGTGTTGCTGTTGTTCCTACTCAGCTTACGGGTGATTTAGCGAAATCTGGCGCTTATGAACTAAGCATCTCGGAAGAGGAGATTGCGATTAAAGCGTTTGATAAAACAGGTGCTTTCTACGCAGTTCAGTCTATTTTTGGCCTAATAGACAGTCAGAACGCTGAATCATTACCACAACTGTCGATCCAAGATGCGCCACGCTTTGATTACCGTGGTGTGATGGTGGATGTTGCTCGAAACTTCCACTCAAAAGATGCCATCCTAGCCACGCTAGATCAAATGGCAGCCTACAAGATGAATAAACTGCACCTTCACTTAACGGATGATGAAGGCTGGCGTTTAGAAATTCCGGGTTTACCAGAGCTAACGGATGTAGGGTCTAATCGTTGTTTTGATTTGGAAGAGCAAAGCTGTTTACTGCCTCAGCTAGGTTCGGGTCCAACAACAGACAACTTTGGCTCTGGTTTCTTTAGTAAAGCGGATTACGTCGAGATCTTAAGCTACGCAAAAGCGCGCAGCATCGAAGTGATTCCAGAAATTGATATGCCAGCACACGCTCGTTCTGCTGTGGTATCAATGGAAGCTCGTTACACTCGCCTAATGGCGGAAGGTAAAGAAGCGGAAGCGAACGAATACCGTTTGATGGATCCACAAGATACATCGAACGTGACGACTGTTCAGTTCTACGATAAGCAAAGCTTCATTAACCCATGTATGGAATCGTCGACTCACTTTGTTGATAAAGTGATCTCTGAAGTGGCAGCAATGCACCAAGAAGCGGGCGTTCCGCTAACGACTTGGCACTTTGGTGGCGATGAAGCGAAAAACATTAAGTTAGGCGCAGGCTTTCAAGATGTTGATGCTCAAGACAAAGTGGCATGGAAAGGTAACATTGACTTATCTAAGCAAGATAAGCCGTTCCAACAATCTCCACAATGTCAGAAATTAATTGCTGACGGTACTGTAAGCGATTTCGGTCACCTGCCAAGCCATTTTGCAGAAGAGGTGTCTAAGATTGTTGCTGAGAAGGGTATTCCACACTTCCAAGCGTGGCAAGATGGCCTGAAATACAGCGAAGGTGAAGAAGCATTTGCAACAGAAAGTACGCGCGTTAACTTCTGGGATGTTCTTTACTGGGGCGGTACTTCATCAGTTTACGACTGGTCTGCGAAAGGCTATGACGTAATTGTTTCTAATCCAGATTACGTATACATGGATATGCCATACGAAGTAGATGCAGCAGAACGCGGTTACTACTGGGCAACGCGTGCAACCGATACTCGTAAGATGTTTGGTTTTGCTCCAGAGAACATGCCACAAAATGCAGAAACGTCATTAGACCGTGACGGCAATGGCTTCAGTGGTAAAGGCGAGATTGAAGCAAAACCTTTCTACGGTTTGTCAGCGCAGCTTTGGTCTGAAACTGTACGTACTGACGAGCAGTATGAATACATGGTGTTCCCTCGTGTTCTTGCTGCGGCAGAGCGTGCATGGCACCGAGCAGATTGGGAAAACGACTACAAATTGGGCGTTGAGTACTCTCAAGATACTGACTTAGTGAATAAGCAGGCTCTAAACAGCGACTTTAATCGCTTCGCGAATATTGTTGGTCAACGTGAGCTGGCTAAGCTCGAGAAAGCGGGTATTGATTACCGACTACCCGTACCGGGTGCTCAGGTTGTTGATGGTAAGCTAGCGATGAACGTTCAATTCCCAGGTGTAGAGCTTCAATACTCTGCTGATGGTGAAAACTGGCTGACTTATGATGAGCAGCAACGTCCTTCGGTTTCTGGTGAAACGTATATCCGCTCTATCTCTGAAAGTGGCGAGAAAGTAAGTCGAGTAACTTTGGTAAAATAATCGACAAGCAAAATTAATAGATGAGCTCCCTAGCTTTTATCTGATTCAGATAAGAGTGGGAGCTTTTTTTTCGTCCAAATCAAGTTAGCCACTTCTCTTAAACTGAAACATATAGAAATAGCCTTTATGTATATCGTCAACAATGTACATAAGGTGAGTTCCATCGCAAAAGTGACGCGCTTCTCATTATTCTCTTCAAAAAATAAGTCTCTCATCAAAAACTCTAAATCAGGTGTGATTCAACCAACTAAATCTAATTTCGCATCGTAAAATAATGTAATCCTGATCTGTACGTTTTTTGATCTTGAGTTTTTTATCAATTTTTATGTTTTTAAGTGACTGATTTTAATGTGTTAAATAACTTGTTCTTTTTTGATAGTGAGAGAGATCACTCTGCTCATTCTTTTATTTTGAAACGCAAATTAATTCGAGCAACATAGATTTCATGCCAGGGAGGCAACTAACTACTCAAGCGGTGAAGGTGAATGATGTACCGAAGATGTGCCGCTGAAAAAATCAAACTAAGGCAGTTTACTATGAAAAAAATTATCGCTCTAAGTGCACTTTCTCTTGCTTTTGCTTCTAGTGCTTTTGCTGGTTCTTCTTACGTTACAGGTAACGTTCAATTTCACTCTGATTTCGATCCGTCAGCAACCTCTACCCTAGAAGCGGGCCACACATTTGATTCTGGTACAACACTACTAACAGAGTTCGATGGCATCTCTCTAGGTAAGTACGACGATGACGCAATCCAAGATAGCGGTCTAGGTAACTCTCCGTACATTACTCTAGGTGTTGAGCAGATGTACAACATCAATGACAACCTATGGGTTGCAGCTGGTTACCACCACCTACTAAATAACGGTGAGACGGTTCAGTACCGTCCGCTAGTTAAGATTGGTTACAACTTCGATAACGGTATTTCTATCAGCAACCGTACTCGTTACCACGCTATGGAAGACAGCAAAGCTGACGACCAAACTCGTTTTGATAACCGTATCGGCTATGCAGTAAACGCTGAGCTAGCTCTAAGCTACAACAACGTATACGTGATGAGCGATGCTGATAATACTATGGACCACGAGCTTCGTGCTACATGGACTCGTCAAGGCGTTCAACCTTACTTTGAGTACCGTAACCAAGCTGACAATGCTAACAACGCATTCGTATTCGGTGCTTCTTACGGCTTCTAAGCCGATTCACTTGGCTGCTTAGTCTATTCGATTATTAGCCGAGTGAGCTTCTTCGCTAAATAGCTTTTTGCTCAATAGCTTCTTAGCCAATTAGCGACGAAAACATAGCGGCACTAACAGCCCGGTTGGTGCTGCGACAAGATTTGCTTTACTGTCCCAAAGCAAAGAGCCTAGCAAGTAAACCACAGTCTTGGGTTTTCTCATGCTAGGCTCTATTTTTATGACTTCTTTTAATTGCTTGGCGTTGGTCTAGTTAAGCTTTATTTTCCGTTGTAATGACGGTACTCAAACACCTGACCTTCTTCATTAAACGCATACACAGAATACTCGTCTTTCTTATCGCCATATTCCATGCCCGGTGAGCCCATTGGCATGCCTGGAACTGCCAAGCCAATCGCATTACGTGGTGGATTTTCTAAAAAGGCTTTCACGTCCTCTGCTGGAATGTGCCCTTCAAATACGTAACCGTCGATCTCTGCCGTATGGCAAGAAGCCAGCTCTGGCGTTACCCCTAACTTCTGCTTTATTGGATTCATATCATCGTGGAGCTTCTCTGTAACATCGAACCCAGCATCTCGCATATGTTCTGTCCACTCTGTGCAGCAGCCGCAGTATGGGGATTTGTGGTTTAGAACATCAGTAGCTAAAGCTTGTCCTGAGATTGCAGCGAGTGCAGTAAGAGTCATAATTTTACGAATCATGGTGAACCTCATGAATATGGTTTTTGTTGATATTAGAATGTGTGGGTTTAAACAGTCTTAATCTGTTGGCATTGCTTACTACAGTAATTGACGACATCGCCATCGCAGCGCCTGCAACTACAGGACTAAGCAGAAATCCGAAAAATGGGTAGAGCACACCGGCTGCGATAGGAATACCAAGCGAGTTATAGATGAAGGCACCAAACAGGTTTTGCTTCATATTTCTTACGGTCGCTTGGGACAACTCGATCGCATTGCTCACTGATAATGGTGATGAGTTGAGTAGCGTCATTTGCGCACTTTCAATCGCGACATCACTGCCACTGCCCATTGCGATTCCTATATCCGCTTGAGCAAGAGCGGGTGCATCGTTAATACCGTCTCCGACCATAGCAACACTCTTATATTGCTGTTGAAGCTGAACAATATGTTGAGCTTTCTGCTCTGGAAGCACTTCCGAGATAACCTCGTCGATACCGACGTCTTTACCTATCGCTTGAGCAACTGAATCGTTGTCGCCTGTTAATAGTACGGTGTGAATTCCGGCGGATTTTAGTTGAGCAATGGCTTGTTTGCTATCTATTTTTAATGCGTCTGAAATGCCCAATATGCCTTCGAGCTTTTGGTCAATTACAATGAAAATAGGCGTCCACGCTTGCGAGCGGCAAAGTTCGATAAAATCCGCGCCAATCTCAGTATTGATGCCTAACTGGGTTAGGTATTTATGCGAGCCAACTTGCACGTTCTTGCCGTTAATTGTTGCTTGTACGCCAAGCCCTCGTTGGTTTTCGAACTCGCTATGAGGTAGTGCTGAAACTTGTAAGCTCTCTGCATATTGGCAAACGGCTTTGGCGAGTGGGTGCTCAGATCCCACTTCTACTGAATAAGCATAAGCCAGTAACTCTTGATCCGTTAGATTAGAGTAAAAGGCCTGTTGAACGGTTGGTTTGCCTTGGGTCAACGTACCTGTTTTATCAAACACAACAGCATCGATTTTGCTAGCAGACTGCAACACATCGGCATCCTTGATCAGAACACCAAACTCAGCGGCTTTGCCCACGCCAACAGTAATAGATAGCGGTGTCGCTAAGCCCAATGCGCATGGGCAGGCGATGATTAGCACTGTGGTTGATACTACGAGCATGTAGCTCGCGCTTGGCTGTGGGCCAAAGAAAAACCAAACTAAGGCGGCAACGGCTGCGATTGCGACCACAACCGGAACAAAAACGGCAGAGATAGAGTCTGCAAGCTTAGCGATTGCTGGTTTACTGCTTTGCGCTTGGCGTACCATTTGAATGATTCGAGCTAGCATGGTGCTTGAGCCAATTCCCGTCGCTTCAATAACTAAGCTGCCATCTCCATTAATGGTACCCGCAGACACGCCATCATTGAGCGATTTGACGTTGGGAAGCGGTTCACCAGTCAACATTGATTCATCGATATAAGATTCACCCGCTACCACGACACCATCAACCGGCACTTTTTCTCCGGGTTTCACTCGTACCTGCATACCGACCTGAATGGCTTCTACGGCAATGGTTTGTTCTTTATCATCGACAATAACCACCGCTGTTTGAGGCTGTAAGTTAATCAGTGCCTGTAGAGACTTTGTGGTGCGTGCTTTGGCTTTGGCTTCAATGTAATGCCCTAAAGAAATAAGGCCGACAATCATTGCACTTGCTTCAAAATAGACATGACGCGATGGTTCTGGGAACCATGATGGAATCAGCACAACCAGCATTGAATAGAACCATGCAGCGCCCGTACCTAAAGCAACTAACGTATCCATCGTTGCACGCTTATGAATGAGAGACTGCCAAGCGTTAGTGAAGAAGCTGCGTCCTGAAGTCGCAAGCAGTATCAAACAGACCACACCAACTAATCCCCAAGCTAATTGGTCGTTAAATGTAGCAATGGTCATGCTGCCACCAAACAGACCCCACGCCATCAGTGGAGCACCGATAAACAGCGCGCTTACTGAATTCTTTAGGAAAGCTTTTTGGGTACGAAGTTGTTGTTCTCGCTGTTTTTGTTGTTGAGTTGCTGCGTCATCAACGAACTCGGCGCCGTAACCAGCGGCTTTCACCGATTCTATTAGAGCGTTTTCGATGACGTCACGTGTTTTAGAGGTGAAGACCAAGGCTGTCTGTTCAGCGAGGTTGATCTGAGCTTGGTCGACGAACTCATTCTTTTTCAGCGCTTTCTCTACCGAAGAAACACAACTTGCACACGTCACTCCCTCAAGAACAAGGTGATAAGTATATTGGCTAGCTGCAGGTTTAGCTTGTGTCGGTTCCACTGGCGTTGGTTTTTTATTTTCTTCTGAATCTGAATCTGAATCTGAATCTGAATTAGATAAAAGGTCATTGGCTTCAGAGTAGGGAACTGCGTGATAACTCAGGCTTTCGACTAGCTCAATAACCTCTGATTCTGCAAGCAGAGTAACCAACGACAATTCATGTTTGGTGACGTTTAGATTTGAGGCTTGCTCAGTTTGTTGAATCGCCTGAGTCAGTTTGCTCACGCACTTACCGCAGCTAAGACCAGATAGCGAAAGGTGCAGTTTATTACCCATGCTATAACCAAGCGTCGCTAGTTGTTCGTTGAGTTGAACGTAACTAAAAGGAGTGGAAATATCGATGTATGTCGGCGATATGTCGTTGATCTTCGTATTATCGAGACCATCAAACAGTGCGCGGACTTTCTTCGCACATCCCATGCAATTTAGGCCGTTGAGTGCGGTTGTGTAATGCTTCATATCGATACTCCAATTCTCATCTACGCCCAACATAAACCTTACCGTAAGGGTAAGGTCAAACATAAATTCAAGAATTTGATCTTAGTGGCATATGAATGGGTGGGTTAAGTTTGTGGGATAGGCGAGAGTTAAAGAAAAGCATGGCTATAATTTACTGGCTCAGGCTATAGATTTGCTACATCGAAGCTGGATTTAGCCTTTCTACAGTCGTTTTCGCACAAGATCCGCGCATTAATCATTCACTACTGATTGTAGATTTAAGCGGTGGTGATAAAATAGCGCCCAAAATTTAGTGATATTTTTCTGTTGCAGGCTTTGTAATGGCAATCACTAAAAGAATCACCTACATAATCAAGGTATTTAAATGACGGTTAAAACTCGTTTTGCTCCTAGCCCAACTGGCTATCTTCACGTTGGTGGTGCACGTACTGCACTTTACTCTTGGCTATTCGCTAAGAATCAAGGTGGTGAATTCGTTCTGCGTATCGAAGACACGGACCTTGAGCGTAACTCTCAAGAAGCGGTTGATGCAATTCTAGAAGGCATGCAATGGATGGGTATGGAATGGGATGAAGGTCCTTACTACCAATCTAAGCGTTTTGACCGTTACAACGAAATGGTTGATAAGCTACTTGCTGAAGACAAAGCATTCAAATGTTACGCGTCTAAAGAACTGCTTGATGAGATTCGTGCAGTACAAGAAGAAAACAAAGAAATGGCTCGTTACGATGCGAACCACCCTAAAATTGTTGCAGCAAACGAAGCAGCAAAAGAAGGTGATGCATGCGTTATCCGTTTCCGTAACCCTAAAGAAGGCAGCGTAGTATTTGATGACCAAATCCGTGGTCGCATTGAAATCGCAAACAGCCAACTTGATGACCTAATCATTCGTCGTACAGACGGTGCTCCAACTTACAACTTCGTGGTTGTAGTGGATGACTGGGATATGGGTATTACACACGTTGTTCGTGGTGAAGACCACATCAACAACACACCTCGTCAAATCAACATCTACGAAGCACTAGGCGCGCCAGTTCCAACTTTCGCTCACTGTGCAATGATTCTTGGTGATGACGGTGCGAAACTTTCTAAGCGTCACGGTGCTGTTTCTGTAATGCAATACCGCGACGAAGGTTACCTACCAAATGCACTAAACAACTACCTAGTTCGTTTAGGCTGGTCTCACGGTGACCAAGAGATCTTCTCCCAAGAAGAGATGATTGAATTCTTCAGCCTGAATGCAATCAGCAAGTCTGCATCTGCATTCAACACTGAAAAACTACTTTGGTTGAACAACCACTACATCAAGACTTCTGAGCCTGAGTACGTTGCAAAATACCTGCAATGGCACCTAGATGCACAAAAGATCGACACAAAAAACGGCCCTGCTATCACTGAAGTGATCACGCTAGTTGGCGAGCGTTGTAACACGCTTATCGAACTTGCTGAGCAATCTCGCTACTTCTACGAAGATTTCTCTGAGTTTGAAGCTGGCGCAGCGAAGAAGCACCTACGTGGTGTTGCTAAAGGCCCGCTAGAGCTTGCTCTTGCTAAGGTTGAAGCACTTGAAGAGTTCACTACAGCAAACATCAAAGATGGTGTGATTGCAGCAGTATGTGAAGAGCTAGAGATCGGTATGGGTAAAATCGGCATGCCACTTCGCGTAGCAGTAACAGGTGGCGGTCAGTCTCCTTCTGTTGATGCAGTGATGGAGCTTGTTGGTAAAGAGCGCGTAATCGCTCGCATCAAGATGGCTCTTGAGTTCATCGCTGAGCGTGAAGCTAACGCTTAATTGAGCTTTTGCTAGATTCAAAAAAAGGGTCAGTAACTTGGTTACTGACCCTTTTTATTTGTCTCGAGTTTTGGCTAATAAATAAGCTTAAATCTTTTTGAAGATGATTGAGGTGTTAATTCCGCCAAAGGCAAAGTTATTGCTCATCAGGTATTCAACATCCAATTCACGACCTGAGCCTGTGATGTAATCAAGCTTGCCGCAGCGTTCGTCGACATTCTCAAGGTTCAATGTTGGGCTGAACCAACCTGAATGCATCATCTCTAGGCTTAACCAAGCTTCAATCGCACCACACGCACCCAGCGTATGACCAAAGTAGCTTTTCAATGAACTGATTGGCACTTCGCCAAAGATATTCGCGGTCGCGTTACTTTCCGCAATATCGCCTTTTTCAGTCGCGGTACCGTGCGCAGAAACATAGCCAATCTTTTCAGCCGGAAGTTGAGCATCCTTTAGCGCTTTTTCCATACAAATTTGCATGGTTTCCATCTGAGGTTGGGTCACATGAGCAGCATCGCAGTTGCTGGCAAAGCCGATGATCTCAGCGTAGATTTTTGCGCCACGAGCAACGGCATGTTCATATTCTTCAAGAACAAGCGTGCCGGCACCTTCACCGATAACGAGGCCATCGCGCTCGCTGTCGTAAGGGCTAGGGGATTTTTCTGGTGTGTCGTTTTTTAAACTGGTAGCAAAAAGGGTATCGAAAACGGCAGACTCAGTTGGGCATAGTTCTTCACCACCACCAGCAACCATCACGGTTTGGTAGCCGTGTTTGATCGCTTCATAGGCGTAACCAATCGCTTGGCTTCCTGAAGTACAGGCACTGCTGGTGGGAATTACACGGCCGCGTAGGCCAAAGAACAATCCTACGTTGACCGCAGCGGTGTGTGGCATCATTTGAACATAGGTGGTTGCTGTGATTGCTCGTGTCGATTTCTCGTTAAGCATCACGCCAAACGCACCAACCGCATCGGTACTGCCGGTTGAAGAGCCATAGGCAATGCCTGTTTCGCCATTGGTCAATACATCGTGACCAATTAAGCCGGCTTGCTCCAATGCATTCTCAGTAGCAACCGTTGCTAGGCGTGATACACGCCCCATGCCACGAACCTGTTTACGCTTATAGTGTTTTGGTAATTGGAAATCATCAATAGGTGCAGCAAGCTTGGTGTTGAGGCCATCGTACTGCTCAAAGCTTGGCATATATTGAGTGGCATTTTCACAGGCTTTTAGTTTTGGTTCGATGTGCTGCCAATCATTACCAAAGGCAGTAACACCAGACATGCCAGTTACAACAACGCGGCGGGTCATACTAAGCCTCCATTGACTGAAATCACTTGGCGAGTAACGTAGCCTGCAATATCAGACATTAGGTAACTCACTAGTCCTGCTACTTCTTCTGGCTCACCCATGCGGCGCAGTGGCACTTGAGGAAGCGCATGATCTTTCACGTGCTCATCTACCATACCGGTATCGATTAAGCCAGGAGCCACGCAGTTTACTGTGATTTTACGTTTTGCTAGTTCTAGAGCAAGTGACTTAGTTGCGCCAATCACTCCCGCTTTTGCTGCGGCATAGTTGGTTTGGCCGCGGTTACCCATGATGCCGGATACCGACGCCAGAGTAACGATTCGCCCGCCTTTGCGTTTTTGAACCATTGGCATCACGCACGGGTGAAGTACGTTGTAGAAGCTGTCGAGGTTGGTATGGATCACGCCATCCCACTCTTCTTCCGTCATGGCTGGGAATGCTGTGTCACGAGTAATACCCGCATTGTTCACCACACCATAGTAAGCGCTATGATCGGCAATATCTGACTCAAGTTTTTCGCGACACTCGCTGCGATTGCTGATATCAAATTGGATAAGACGCCCCGCGCCACCCAGTTCGGTGATCGACTTTAACGTGTCTTCAGCACCTTGCTTGTCACCCATGTAATGAACGGCAATTTCAAATCCGTCTTTCGCGAGTTGAATAGCGATCGCTTTACCAATGCCTTTGCTGGCACCTGTGACTAAAACCTGACGGGTCATGATGGGCTCCTAGTTTTCATTTCTTGTAATTTTTGTTCGGTCGGCACGTAGACATTGAGTTGGCATTGAGCCACTAACTGACCTTGGTCTTCGACTCTGGCGGTAAACACTGCCATGCCACTGTCTTCCATCAATTGCTCGGCGTAGATATCAAGGGTCTGACCTTGAGTAAACTCATCACACAGTGACTTGTAACGGCGAGAACCGAGTAAGAATCCGATTGGAGGAGTGGTACCGTTTTTCAGTGCATGATATCCAGACCATGCAGCCACAGATTGCGCCATAAATTCGATACCGACATAAGCCGGTACGGTTTGAGATTCAGCATTAAAGAACAGATTATGAGTTCCAATATCGACCTGACAGTGAATCGACAACGCCTCTACGCTGATAGCACGATCGATTAATATCATCGGATCATCGTGTGGAAGAAGTTGGTCTACAGAAGGGATATCAGTCATTTACTACACCAAAGATCAGGCTAATGTTGTTGCCACCAAAAGCGAACGAGTTGCTTAAGATGTTCTTTACTTTAAGTTTCTGGGAACAGTTTACCAAATCAATCTCAATATCTTCAGCTTTATCCTGACATTTTTGTAAGGGAAGCGGTAAGTCATATTTTAAAATATGCCATGCTATTGCAGCCTCTATTGCACTTGCGGCTCCAAGAGTATGCCCGGTGAGAGGCTTGGTGGAACTGACGGGAACCTTGTTTGCAAAAATACGATGAATGGCTTTGCTTTCCATTGAATCATTGAGTGGAGTTGCGGTGCCATGAGCATTGATATAACCGATGTCTTCAGCTTGTAACTGAGCAGAATCTAACGCTTTTCTCATCGCTTGTTCTGCGCCATTTCCTTCAGGGTGGGGCGCTGAAATGTGGTGTGCATCAGAGCTATCACCACAGCCTAATAAAGCAATGCTAGGTATATTCTGGTTTGTATCAGCAACATTCACTTTTGTTTTACTGAGCAACATAAATGCCGCTGCTTCACCGATGTTGATGCCATTTCGAGAGGCACTAAATGGCTGGCAATGTGTGGTCGAAAGTGCTTCCAGGCCATGAAAGCCATTGAGCGTCAGCTTACATAAGGTGTCTACACCTCCAACCAACACAGCATCAGCCATTCCAGAATCTAACAAGCGTTGAGCGGTAAGAAAAACACGGCCACTTGATGAGCAGGCAGTCGAGATTGCGTAGCTTGGCCCTGTTAATGAGCAATATTGACTAACAAACTCTGAGGTATTCCCTAGCTCTTGTTTGGAGTAGTGATAATGCTCAGGAAACTCACCGTTTGCCAATTTATGTTTGAAAGCGACTTCACCATCAGAAATCCCCGAGGTGCTTGTGCCGATAACCACAGCAATTCTATCTGCGCCAAATTGTGACTTTGCTTGTTCGATAGAGTCTTGGATTTGATTTAGAGCTGATAACGCCAGTTGATTGTTACGAGTGGCGTAGTGTGCGAGATTGGATGGAACCTCTGGCAGTTCGCCTGCGACCTTACCCACGATAGTGTGCTTACCATCATTCAGCATATCGCTTACTTCAACCATGTTTGATTCGCGCGTATCTTTGAGGCAGCCATGAATGTCAGCAACGCTTGAGCCTAATGCGGAGTGGAAACCACAGTCTTGGATATAAATAGGCATAGTATTCAGCTCTTACTTGGGTTTTCGACAATCGTTGAGTTCAACGTTTGTATGGTGATGGTGTAGCCTTGAATCAGATGCTTGAAAACAATGTCTCCAGAGAGCTTCGGTTCATTAGCTTTTACTTGATACTCGATACGAATAATGGCTTGTTGGTCGTCGTCAAACACGGTTCTTGTATTGTCAGTATCGACTAGATGCCAACCTATGGTTTGCAAAGGCTGAGTCCAGGCTTCAGTCGGCCATAAGGTCAGCATTAAATTAAATAACACCTGCTCAGGTTGCGGCAGGGTTGCGCCAAGCCCAGACAAAACCTGCGTATCAATCACTTGATTTTGATATTGCAGCGATAGGATGCGAGTACCCCAAGAAGAAAACCCCGCCAAAACCACTTTATCCGCAGTCACTTCGACTTGAACAGGAAGTTGCTGCGTATCGGTTTCCCACGTAGCGCTGATGAGCTGACTGGCCGTGAGGGAGTACCCTAGTTCAGCTGGCAATGGTAGTGCTAGCTCGGTGTCATTGTTGATAGACACACTTGCACCAGTTGGCTGCTGAGAAACCATCGAGCAGGCACTGAGCATTACACCCACTAGCGTGACGAAGGTGATTTTTAATGTCCTGATCATCTAAAAACCTCTCGAGAAGTTGGTCTTTCTACGTTTTTGCTATTGTTGATCGCGAGTGGCGAAAGTAGCCACGCGACAAAGATCCCTGTCAGAACAGTAACACCGAAGCTATGAATGGCATGAGTCTGACTTAGTGACAATAAGCCAAATGAAAGCAACGTCGTGAGGCCCGATAGGGTAATCGCTAATAAGGTGCTTAGTGATTTTTTCTGCTCAGCAAAGAACAGGGTATAGTCGATACCAATCCCTAAAATTAGAATCAGTCCAAGCAGGTTAAATAGATTCAGTGTCGAGCCTAAAATACCCGTGACCGCTAAACCTGCGACTCCGGCAATCAATGAAGGCAACAGCATTAATAGGCTTTGCTTCACACCGTAGCGCCAACCTAAAACCATCCCAATAGCGGCCAAAGCTATCAATAATAGCTCGGTGACCTTGACTCTGTATTCCGCAAAGAGAGCGGAGATTTCATCGGCTTTATTAAGGTATTTAATACCTTGTTGCTGAGCAAAGCTTGAATCGACCCATTGAGAGAACAGAGCTGAGTTTGTAACGTCTTTGATCAAAATGACTGACGCCGCTTGTCCATCGATAGGTTTTAACCAAAGTGGTCGAACAGGTTCTGACACCGGTGATTCCAAAAACCCAGATACCGTGATTGCTTCGAACTTAGGTAATTCTGGAAAGCTAGGCCAACCAAGAGTGTTCTGTAAGATATGGCTTTGCTGGCGATAGAGTTGTTCAACCAATTGATAGTTATCATGCTGGTCTTGTTTACTTAACAACTGCTGATTGATGCTGCGATATCCTGAGATACCTTGGCTATCGATTAAAGAGTCTAAGCTCGCGGTGATTTCTGCCAGTTTTTTGAGTAGCTTTTGGTCGCTCTTGGCAGTCACCAAAAGCATATTTTGGCCACTGCCTAATCCTGATATCTCAGTAATGGCTTGCTCTTGCTGTTTGAGTTGATCAGGCATCGCTTGAAGTTGGCGAATATCGTCGTCGTAGCGAATTTGACTGAGTGATATCAAGCTAACGACAGTCACTATTAATGGTAAGCCAATTCTAAACTTTTGGTTGCTCCAGAGACTTAACCAAGTATGCCAAAGCTTCGACAAGGGAAGCGGGCGTTCTTGGCTTGGTTTTGCAGCTAAAACTGGGTACCAACACACCACGCTGGCGTAAGCCGCAATAAGCCCAATCGACGAAAACAGAGCAAGTTGCTGTAAACCCGGGAAAGGTGCCACCAACAGACCTAGGTAGCCAATCAAGCTGGTGATCAGACCCAAGGTGATCGCAACGATAATATGTTTCAACCCTTTGTCGCTTTGCCATTGGTTACCAGCCGCCAAACGGTCAGTCAGGTAGTGAAAGGAGTAATCGATGGACACGCCAATTAAGCTGGCACCGAACACCAAACTAAACAGGTGAATCTTGCCGAAGATAGCGACGGTGCTTGCCAGCGCTACCAACAACCCAGTACTGATGGAAAGCAAGGATAAGGCAAGTGGAAGGGCACTACGAAACGTCAGCCACACCAATAAAACAACACCGACTAATGAGCCCAAACCAATGGTACTGATTTCTGATTTCGCGCTTTCGGTGCCGTAATTTGCGTAGAACACCACACCAGTATGCTGCACTTTGACGCTAAACTGTTTTTCGACCTCGCGCTCAATTGAATCAAGATCAGGAAGTTGTTCTTGAATCGCCAAGCTATAAGGCGAGCCCGCCAGAGTCGCCGTGACCAAAATATGAGTTTGATCATTAGATTGAGCGGTGAGGTACCCCTCTTTCAGAACAAAGTTACTTGATTGAACGCCAACAGCACTGATGTAGTCGCGAAATAGTAGAAATGGGTCCATCGACAGTTCGGCTGCAGTGACGCCTGAGAACGGATTGTACAGAGACTGAATCACATATTGAGCTCGTGAATCAGGCGAGTGGGTCAGCGTCTCTTTTTGTTGTTGGGTAAGCAGTTGAGCTCGGTGACGAAAGTAGAAATCGCTCCATTGGCTTTGGGTGCTGGCGCTGATTTTGCCTTGAACTTGCTGAAACAGAGTTGGCTGACTTGAAAAGGCTCTTTGGTTGAGAGCTTTTTCAAAAGCGTCGGTCGCAACCATGGCTTGTTCGATATCGGGGGCGCTGATGATAAACACCACTTGCTCGCTCATCGAGCTGGATATCTGCTGAAAGGCTTGCTCTACCATTGGGTCTTGCTGGTTTTCTGGTAGTAACTTTAGGATGTTGCTTTCAATCGGTACCGACGAAGAAAAAGCGAATTGTTTTATCAACAATCCGCTAAATAGCATGACGACAACAAGCCAAACAAGGGCCAGACTAGAGTTGGAATTGTTGCGCTTCAGCATCTGATAATACTTCCGGTAGATGGCTTAACTGACTAAATTCGATCACCGTGCTGTCTCCACGAATCTCTCTCAGTTCAATGCGTTCAATATCATTTTGACCTTGCAGCGTAATGGCTTCAAATACCGCGTTCATCGGAGCACTTTTCGGCTTTAGAGTGAGTGTCCATCGTGTGTCTTGTGAACTTGAGTTTGCACTTGCATCAGTGTTTGTAGTGGTTGCAGGCTCAAAGTCGAGTGAGAATTGTTCTTGGAGTTTTTGCGTATCCCCGTGGAACACCGATAAGAATATATGGCTGAAATAAAACGCCATTGGGTTTTCTTTGTCGGTGATGATTTTAGCGGGTTGATCAGCAAACCTTTGGCTCAGTTTGTTATCGGTTAGCACCAAGCTAACAGGAAAGGGGGTAGTTTGTGTCCAAAGCAAACCATTCGACTTGTCTAATAGGAAAGTACCTTGTGATGTTAGAGGCTGGGCGAACATTTCCATGTTGCGCGTTTGGGTGAACTCACCACGTACTATGTTGTTTGCGCTTAATACTATTTGCAGATCTGAAATAGAACCAACCGTAGCTGTACTTTCATTAGCAATAACAAAACTACTCGCCATCATTGAGGCAAGCCCTAGTAATGCGATGCTGATGTGTTTGCGACTGCGTTTAAACAGACTCATGTTTCACCTGCTGCTGTGTGTTAGATACTTGAAATGGGTCTGATTGTTGGTCGCTTGGTTGCTTCTCAGTTGTTTGGGGTAAGTCGCCAAACTGGTGCCAGTGCTCGACTTTATCTGTAAACACTTTCGGTGAAGCGAAGCACATCTCTTGTTCTTCAATGGTCACCGCAACCTGCATTGTGTGGGCGCGTGTCATACGAGCGCCCGTGTTGGCATCGTGAATTTCGTAGTCAACACGCAGGCGGTTTTCCCATTCAGTCAACTTAGCCGATACCTTGATCTGATGATTGAACGGTATCGCCTTAATGTACTTTACACGCGTGTCGATGATCGGCCACATGTAGCCTGAATCCTTCATCTCATGATAGTTGTACTCAATCTTATCCATCATGATGCGCCTTACTTCTTCAAAAAATCGGAAGTAATTACCGTGATAGATCACGCCCATCGGGTCGGCATCTTGGAATGAGGTAATCAGAGTCACCTCAGATTGTAATGGATGAAGGATTTCAGACATAAATCGCTCTCAACAATATTGCGTAAAGGGTTGGCTACTTTATGAAGTTAGCTACTCTATGAGGTTAGCTACTCTATGAGTAAAGTGACCAGTGCTGACTTTGAATACGAGCAATGAAGTGGCGTAGATCGCCTTCAAGTGGTCGATCTTCTACGATAAATTCAAACTCTTTAAGCACTTCGTCGCGAATATGCTTTAGGTTTTCACTCATGTGGTGCTCATCAAGCTCATTGTGGCGTTTACGAAGCTCAAGCGCTTGTGTACCCGCCAGAAGAGATGCTGCCGCAACTTGTTCAGTTAGTTCAAGAACACGTAGACAATCACGAGCCGCAATGGTGCCCATGCTGACTTTGTCTTGGTTGTGGCACTCGGTTGAACGAGAGAACACGCTTGCCGGCATTGTGTGTTTCAATGCCTCTGCTGTCCAAGCTGAAACGCCAATCTGCACCGCTTTGAAGCCGTGGTTGATTGGCTTACGTTCGCCTTCTGCGCCTGTTAGGTTAAATGGCAGACCGTTATTGAACTTGTAGTCCATCAACTGCGCCATTTGACGGTCAAGTAGGTCTGCAAGGTTGGCTACCGCTGTTTTTAGTGTATCCATTGCCATTGCGATATGGCCACCGTAGAAGTGTCCACCGTGCAGTACGCGCTCATTGTCGCCATCGATAATTGGGTTATCGTTAGCGCTGTTTAGCTCGTTCTCAATCATTTGGCGTAGCCAAGGTAGAGAGTCTTGAACCACACCAATAACATGTGGAGCACAACGCAGTGAATAACGATCTTGTAGGCGGTCACTGTTGCGTGGTGGGCGATCCGCTTGTAAGTCATCACGCAGCCATGCAGCAACTTGTTGTTGACCCGGATGAGGTTTCACTGCGAACAAGGCTTCATCGAAGTGGAAGTCGTTGCCTTGCATACCCACAGATACCATTGCCGTTATCTTAGTCGACAGCTGAGCTAGATATTCTGCACGTTTGTAGGCGATACAAGCCAGAGCCGTCATTACTGACGTGCCATTCATCAATGCCAAGCCTTCTTTTGGTTTAAGCTTGATAGGGTTAATTCCTAGCTCTTTGTAGACGTCACTAGTAGGGCGAACTTCGCCTTTGTAAATAACATCGCGCTCACCAATCAGTGCGGCCGCTAAGTAAGACAGCGGCGTTAAATCACCACTGGCACCCACCGAACCTTCTTGAGGAATACGCGGTGAGATATCTTGGTTGATCAGAGTAACGATCTGGTTGAGCAAATCATGAGTCACACCAGAGACACCTTGTGATAAAGAACACAGGCGCGTTGCTAATACTGCACGAGATTGTTCGTGAGACAATATTTCGCCTAAACCACAGCCATGAAAGCGCGTTAGATGCAGTGGCAATTCATCAACAAGGTTTGGTGGAATTGCTACGGTACATGAATCTCCGTAACCAGTTGTCACGCCATAAATCACGCCTTCTTCTTTCAGTAGGCGCTCTAAGAAAGCGACCCCACGGTCGATCTTAGATGTGAATGCTTCACTTGAGTTCATCGAGGCTTTTGCGCCTTGTGAGATAGCGACAACATCCTCAATCGTGAGGCGTTCGGCACCAAAGGTGATGCTATTTGGATTCTTTTTCGTCATGGTGCTTGCTCAATGTCCAAAAATTAAAAAAGTTGTACCACTGAAGCGGTGCTTTCAGTGTGTAGTGCTCAAGTCGGTTCGCATATTTTTGCACGACTTGCTGTAAAGATTGTTCGCGTGTCTTTCTTGGTAGCTCGATCTTGTCGCTAAAATGCTCGAAATAGACATTAAAGTGCGGTTTAGATTTTGAGTCGTCACGTAGCCCAAATAGTAGGAATACTGGCGCTTTGAGAACCGAGGCTAACATAAATGGACCTTGAGGGAAGGGTGCTTCCTTACCCAAGAACTCAGCCCATACTGAACGGCTCTCTTTGCTGGTGGAGGTTCTATCACCAACAATCACAATCCACTCGCCTTGCTCCAACTTATGCTGTAACAAGATAGCCGTATCTGGCCCCATCGAAGTTACTTGGATAAGATTCAAGTCAGACTGAGGATTGACCGCTTTCATTACTGAATTGAAACGTTCAGCGTGCTCTGTGAACACCAGCGCATTGATTTTGATGTTCGAGTGTCTGCGGCCTAAAGCGCGGCACAGTTCGATATTGCCAAGGTGAGATCCTAGAATCAGCACACCTTGTTGGTTTTCCACCATGCTTTCGAATTGGTCTTGGCCATGAATCGTCAAGTTATCTACCGAGAAATCGCCTTTCCATGCCGCTAATTTGTCTAGCATGGTATGGCCAAACGAGAGCAGGTGGTTATAGCTGGTTAACTCGGTGGGTAACTCTATGTTCTGTTGCTCTGCGTACGCCTTTAGTTGAAACAAGTATTGCTCAGAAGCATTTCGCGCACGCTTACCCGTTAGATGGTAGTAACGCATCACACCGCGCAAAATCAGATTAAATACGCCTCGGCCTAACAAGGTATAAACGGCCAATAACAGTTTGATTCCCAGCACAGTGCCGCGTTCTTGAGTACGTGACCAATGGGGTTGTTCTGAACCTATCTGTTCGGAATTTACCTGTCTTGAATCTGCCGAGGAATCTTGGCTATTTTCAGCCGATAACTTCTTCGCTGAATCCGACTTGAAATGACGCGCGATCAGTTTTGGTGCTCTTGGCAGCATGCCGAAGAACAGTCGCGTGTGCATCCAACTGATTTTTACGTTGTCCCACAATGCATCGAAATGAGAGATACCATTCTCTGGGTAGATAACACGCGTTTCAACGAAGTCGATATCGCAGTCTTCCCAATACAGGCGAACCAGAATCTCGATATCAAAATCCATTCTCGAACCGACATCGTATTTATTCAGTACGGTTTGCGTCTTATCGATTGGATACGCTCTAAAGCCACACATGCTGTCTTTAATCGAGAGAGATAGGGTTTCTATCCATACCCAGATATGTGTCGCGTAGCGTCCGTAGAGCCTTGCCTTAGGCACGCTCTCGTCATAGACCGGCTGACCAGAGATAAGGTGCTGGGGCTTAGTTTGTGAAGCTTGGATTAATGCGGGTAGTGCTTCAAGGTCATGTTGCCCATCAGCATCAATCTGAATGGCATGACTAAAGCCGAGCTCTTGCGCTCGCTTAATGCCCGCTTTTACTGCGCCGCCTTTGCCTTGGTTCTGATGAAGTGTTACCAAAGTCACGCTTGGGCTATCGGCAAGTGGAGTCAGAAAATGTTTGGTCTCGAGTTCACTGCCATCATCGGTCATGACTCCAATCTGTTGTTTTCTGTGGTAGAATCTACGTTTTTGGGGTACCAATCATGGCAACTATTCAGGTTAATTGTCGATTTTGCAGTCAGAGTAATGCTGTTCGAAAGCATGGTA
>NZ_JACJFF010000200.1:0-5167 GCF_014164465.1 Vibrio sp. SG41-7
TAGATGAGGTTATGTTGTCCTCATCATCATCGGTACTATGGGCTCATCCGACTGCCTATTGTGTGTACTCTGAGAATTTCGAGGTCCCCCCTTATATCTCTGAGTTGGGGCGCTACTCCCACAGCGATAGGCTCTTCCACGTTTACTCAACATCCTTCAATGCATGCCATCTTGTATTACACCGGGAAACCACACAGTTGCTTAACCATGAACTGCCTTGCGGATTTCGCTATGCACTTGCGACATTCATTCTCCCCTCTGTTTAACTCAACTCACAGTGTCATAATATAACCCCATAAATATAGCAATTTAGACCATCATGCAACATAGGATACAGCTCCAATCCCCTCCACCACCGAGAAAACTGAAAGTACACCTCCCCCCCTTGCTAGACCTCTCTTTTTCTCTATTTATCTCTCTTTTTAAATTCGGGGGCGAGCCCCGGCTCAACAAAGCCGAAGGAGGAGCGTTAGCGACGACCGAGGCTTATACCCCACTTTGCATGATGGTCTAAAAACGGCTAAAATGTAATCAATGATCCGTAAGAACGACGCAAGGAACAAATGATGAGCCAGATAAAAACGCTCTTTGATGACGTGACACTTAATCTGTCTCGTCTGAACAAACTACTAACGAGCACTATGCCAAGCATGGCGATAGTAAGCCGGATACCTCCAGTACATAAAGGCAATGAGCATGAGGTAATAAAGCTCATCATGCCCGAACACCATTCCGGCATGGCCGCTATGAAGCTGGCGGGTGAAGGCTACCTAGACCTGCACATCAAACACCCATACTCACAGAAATTTGCCAGACGTTATGTTGGCGTGATCCACCTGCTGCCCTCTAATCCCAACAGCGCTGAGATTGTTCAGTTGATACATAGTATCAACCAAGGCAAGGCAGACATCGAGGAGTTGGTGATCACTGAAAACGAAACCCGGCAAGCACGGTTCAAGGCAATTCATGACAATTGTCCCGGTGTCATGACGAAACATATCTACAGACAAATCCACTGCCTAGTCGATGCGGACGTCAAATCAGTGAAGTTTAGTTGGCAGAGAAAAGATGCTTTGCACCAACCGGACAAAGCAGTACTAATAAGCCAAATGATCAAAGAACTGGAGCGAGCCAACCCTGATAACGAGTTGCCCCTGACCCAGCTCATCAAGAAAGTCGCCAGCGCCCCTGAAATGACACTGAGAATTCGTCGGGATGTGAAAGTACAGCCAGCGGCCAATGTGGTAAAACTCTCTGGGCAGAAAACCATGACTGCTCCGTTGCCGATCATCGTGGTACAAGATGAACCCTTCAAGGCTGGACAGATCGCTTCGTTTGTGGCTGCAGTGGAGAGAAAGCAACGCTCGGACAAACAAAGCTCAACTATCCTTGGCACGTTCGCTGGCCGACAAATAGAGCAGATAGCTCCCAAAAAGTTAAATAAAGAAGATTCAACGTAAAACGAAGACAGAAGAAATTGATATCAGTTGTTCGGTTTAACCGAACAACTGATACTTTTAAGGATTATTAAATGTTGTCGTCAATAGCCCAATACGATGAGCGGCTCTGTCGCAAATCTAGCTAGAGGTGTGACAGGCCCATCCTACAGATACATTTATACTGCGAGCGCGTAGAATCGCTCAAAGGCCGTCTTGCCTTCTACATCTATCTGGTCTTGTTTCAACATCGTCCACATTTCACGCCCATGCAAACTAGCCAAGGCTCCTTCCGTTGATTTCCAACCTAGAGCTTGACGTGTTTTCTGCTTCACCCAACGGTGGCTTTGCTCAACGATATTGTTCAGGTATTTAATGTCCAAAATCTCTACTAGCGAGAGCATGAAACAACTCGTCAACCAAAGCTGAACATTCATAGAATCGATAGCCGCGTAGTTACTCTTACTTCCATCTATGACGACTTTACTTGGTAAGCCATTTTGTGAAATAGCCTTATTCAGAAAGGCTTTAGCAGCAGCCTCATCACGCTTCGGGCTAAGATAATAATCAATGACATTTCCAAATTTATCGACGGCTCGGTAATAGTATACCCACTTACCTTTGACTTTGATGTAGGTTTCATCCATACGCCACGAGTCAGACACCGGCTTCTTTCTACGCCTCGCTCTATGCTCAAATAATGGTGCAAATTTAATAACCCAACGATTGATAGTGGCATGATCCACAATGACCCCACGCTCTAATTGTATCTCTTCAATTTCACGATAGCTGAGTTTGTATGCAAAGTAATAGCGGATAGTTTCGAGAATAACTTCAGAGGGAAAATGGCAGCCTTTAAACATTGAGGATCAGTGTTATGAATAGAAATTAAGCAAAGTTTAACTCTAAAGCTCAAACTTTGCGACAGAACCACTTAACCTCATGTTTAGGTTAACGTTTTAGGTCTGTTATGCCATGTAATCGCTTGGCTGCGCTTTGAGCCTAAAACAGTGTTGAGCACCTCGTGGCGCTCCCGTGATTCCGCACTTAATTCAGGTATTTTAAAATGTGATACGAAACACGATTTTTGACCTGGTTTTATTGGGGGCGTGATTTCAGAGCTAAATAGTGCTAACAATGTAAGGTTGAGTAAGAAAACACCTAATTGCATGATATTGAAATGGATATTGTTTGATATTTTTTCGTGAATTTACTGAGAAAGGTGTAACAGCGCAAAGTCTACATCTTCTTCGAAAAAGCCACTAAATGCTTCGAAAATAATTGCAAAAACACCTGCGGAATCTCGGGTTTATCCAATTTATCTAATATTAGGAAAAATAAATATACTAATTGAGGATACGTCATGACATCAGTTTCGCGAGAGCAGAGTCCGGAAAACACACAACTCACCCGCAAAGGTTTCTCCTCGCTGTTCGCTAAAGTAAGTACCAAACTAAAATTGGCGATCTTACTGACCTTCATTGCCTTCTTGGTCTTAGGCTATAAAGGCATATCCGGTATGCAGACATCTGCCAGTTTTATTGAAGAACTGTATAGCCAAGGGATGCAACAT
The DNA here is from genome assembly GCF_014164465.1 of Vibrio sp. SG41-7. Lineage (NCBI taxonomy): Bacteria > Pseudomonadati > Pseudomonadota > Gammaproteobacteria > Vibrionales > Vibrionaceae > Vibrio > Vibrio sp. SG41-7. The sequence continues at coordinate 3,010 of NZ_JACJFF010000200.1, forward strand.
ACTATAAGAACCAGTCGAGTCATTGATGAACTGAGTAATGCCCGAAGCGCATTGCTACTCTCATTTCAACCTGATCCTTCATCGGACACGGCAGCAATGCATGACCACCCTTTGCAGTTCCATATTGATCAGATTCAGACCTCACTGAAAACCTTGCATCATATTATTGATAACGAACTATTAAAATCCGAGCTTGGCGCAGAAGAAAAAACCGTTGTCACTAATCTAGCAAAAGTCATTGACGATATTACCAACCAAGGTTTTGAACCCGCCATCGCCAAATTGAATTCTGGTGACTTTAACGGCTCCAACCTCATCCTTCTGAGTAAGATAAATCCGTTGTTTAACGAGGCTTACAAATTCGCAGAAACCTTTTTCACAATGCAGGTAAACGAAGGTAAAAACAGTTTCAATCAGGCCAATGAAAACACCCGTCACTTTATCGTTGCGGTAAGCGGTATCACACTGATTTCTCTGGTCGTGATCATTGGCCTTTCCACCGTAGTAGTAAAACGCATTAACGCTGCCGTGACCCAACTAGAGACCTCTTCAGGGCAAATTGCCCAAGGGGATCTGACCCAGCGTTTATCTCTGAGTGGAAACGATGAGTTTGCTCGTATTGCTGACTCAGTCAACAATATTGTGAGCAGTTTTCAGCATGTTGTGCAGACCAACCGTGATTCCATCAGTCAATTAGCACGCTCTTCCGAAGAGAGCTCAGCCGTCGCAGTACAGACCAAACAAAATATCCTGACGCAGCAAGCGCAAACCGAGCAAATCGCAACGGCCATCAATGAGTTTACCGCTACGGTTCATGAAGTCGCACAAAGCGCCTCATTAGCGGCACAAGCTTCTGAACAGGCGGATCAGGCCGCTGAAAGCGGTCAGAAAGTGGTGACGGAAAGTATCGACTTGATTGAAAGACTATCGAGAGAAATGCAAGACTCTGTCAACGCGATGCACCAGTTGGCGAAGCACTCAGAAGAGATCGGCAGTGTGGTCGATGTGATTCAGGGGATTTCAGAACAGACTAACTTGCTGGCACTCAACGCCGCTATCGAAGCGGCGCGGGCAGGAGAACAAGGACGAGGTTTTGCGGTGGTGGCTGACGAAGTACGAACACTCGCCAGTCGAACTCAACAGTCAACGCAAGAGATACTCGAGACCATTCAGCGTTTGCAAAATGGCAGCCGTGAATCGACTCAACGTTTAGAAATCGGCGCGCAAAATGCGTTGTCTACGGTTGAAAAAGCTCGTGAAGCAGGCGATGCACTCAATTTGATTAAGTCGAGTGTCGATCAAATCACGGCGATGAATGTCCAAATTGCGACTGCCGCAGAACAACAAAGTCTAGTGACTGAAGAAATAAACACTAACATATCGAGTATCAGCGAAATTTCCAATCAAACAGCGGTGGGAGCGGAGCAAAGCAGTACGGCGACACAAGAGTTAGCCGAGCTCACCGAACTGCTTCACCATGAAATAGAACATTATCGCGTTTAATCAAAAGCTGCTGACCCAGATCATCTCACTCTGGGTCAGCGTTTTCTTTTGCAACAAAAATCACAGCAATACCACTTAACACAAGTAACGCTGCGATTACGGAACTCGTTGTAATCGTCTCGCCAAGGCCAATACTACCCGCTGCAAACGCAATAACGGGCACACTAAGTTGAGCGACAGAGGCCTGCAACATCGATATCTGTTTCACTACTCGATACCAAAGAATATAACCAAATCCAGATGCGAAAATTCCCGACAACAAGGCCCATCCCACCCCGCTCAGCGTGAGGGTTGCGGTATGAACAAGCCATGGACTCAGCACTAAAGCAATGACGTTCGACAGTACAAAACCATGCGTAATTGAGAGTGAAGGTGCCGCCGCCGTGCGTCCCAATAACGTAAAAGCAGCCCAACAAATACCGGACAACATCATCAAGATCGCGGCCGACAAACTAGGCGTTTGGGCAGAGGGTAGCATCAAAGTAACAAAGCCCCCAATCGCCACGGTAATGCCTAAGATTTCGATTCGGTTCAAGATAGCGATGCTACGCATCGAGCTAGGGCGCTGTTAATTCATTGATACTCTTATCATTCATAGTACGTTATCCTATCCTTACGTTCCCCTCCTCTAGATTTTTACGTGGTTCAATACTCA
>NZ_JACJFF010000201.1:0-5122 GCF_014164465.1 Vibrio sp. SG41-7
TCAGTTTCATTGATAACAATATAGTTTTTATATTCGGGAAGAACAATATAGGGAAATCAAGTATTCTTCATGCTTATCAATATTTTGTAAAGCCCAATCAAGCTGCACAAATTACTGATTTCTATGGTCAAAATGCAGACAATAATATAGTTATAGAAGCTACCTACATCAAAGAGGACAGTGATAATGATTATTTCTCAGAGAAAGGTTTTGATAAATGGGTCAGTAAAGATAATGAAGTTAAGTTTAGAAAAACATGGACAAAAGTAGGAACAAAAGCCCAAAAAGAAACATTTTCCGTTGAGAGGAATGAGTATGTTCCTGATGGTTTTGGTGGGCTAGAGACTTTCTTGACAAAGGCAACACCTAATATAATTTATATTGAAGCAATCCCAAGTGTGAAATCTCTAACGGACTGGATTGAGAAAGAGATAAAGAATAAATTACTCAAGAAACTTAAGGCTAATCATAAAAACGAATATGAAGCAGCAATATCTGCTATTAAAACTCTACAAGATAGAGTGGAAACTGATGGTTATGTTAGCGAAATTAATGAAGGAGCAAATAGGTACTTTTGTGAAACTTTTCCAGATTTAAAGCTAAATATAGCCTCAAATCCTAATAAAGAAACAGATATTACAAAGGCTTTTGAAAAAGATTTCAGTGTCGCAATTAGTAACAATACTAATGAAGAGAAAGAATTAAATGAAGCGCTAGATAAATTAAATGAAGTGGGTAAGAGTGATAGTCAAACTTTTGATCTGCATGGACATGGTTTAATTAGACAAGCAATTATCAATATTTTGGGTTTCTTTCGAGATACGACTAAAGATGAAAAGCATATAATTTTGTTTGAAGAACCTGAATTATATTTACATCCTGCAAATAAAAGAAAGTTTAAAAATACGCTGTATAACATAGCTGAGCAAGAAAACTATCAGGTGCTCTGTGTTTCACATGATCCCCAGTTGATCGACTTAAGTCGTGATCATACTTCTTTAGCTAGGTTTGTTAAAAAGCAAAATGGGGAGACTGTTGTATACCAATCAAGTAACGATGTGTTTGCAAATAGAAAGGTAGTTAAAGATAGAATTTTGATGCTCAATCGCTTTAATCCTCATTTGTGTGAAACATTTTTTTCTGATGATGTCATTATGGTAGAAGGCGATACTGAGGCTATAGTTCTAAGAACTCTGATTGAAAAGTACTACCCAGAAAAAGAAGTGTTTGTGTTAAATGCTCTGTCAAAGACAAACATGACATTCTTCATGGAAGTTCTTGGTCACTTTAAAATCCGTCAACACATTATTCATGACTCGGATGAAAGGTATGACTATGAGGGTGGAAGACCTAAGGTAAATAAGGATGGTAGCTTTAAAAGAAACAGCTCTTGGACACAAAGTAATAATATTTTTGAAATGCAGTGTCGTTTGAATAACATTGAAGATCTAGTACATAGATATGTTTCGATTAGAAATTTTGAACATAGTCATGGTTATAAGCATAATGCCAGTAAAGGTAAACCACTGTCTGCATATGAATATGCAGAACAAATGGATATCGAAGATAATTCAATTTCTATCATACGATTTCTTAAGCAGATAATTGGAGAACTTGAAAGGGAAGCTCATGGTTATGACGAGTTGTATTTAAAGTCTGCTGTTATGGAACCGTTTGCAAGGGTTAGTCACTCAAATGTTTATTGTAACTACGCCTCAAAACCTCCAGTTGCTAAAAGAACCAATAAATGCAGTGCATATGCTTATAACTCAATATAAATCAATGATCTAACAAGATTTTAAGACGAATTCTCAACGCATGACTTTTTCACTATGCGTTGACTTTAGTGTTTCTAGAGTTCGGAGGTAATAATTGCGCGGAATTGAATTAGTGCATGATTTACGTGGAAAGCTACCGTACACGCCTCTATGTTTTTGTCTGAAATCCGAAATGTTGTCGTTTCAAGTTAACTTCTAGGGTGTAAAAATGAATAAAAATATTAATTATCAACTCTGGTTGGTGTTGATGCTTACGAGTTTTATTCCCTTAATTTATGCGACAACTAGAATTTATTTTTTAGGAAGCATCGAAAGCCCTTGGGCATATAGTATCGCAGCGCAAGTAGCTTGGCTAAATGTTGGTTATGAAGTACTCCATGAAGCGTTATTCATTCCGCTAGCATTTATCTTTGGTAAGGTCGTAAGTGATGATAGAAAATTTCAAGAGAGGGTTAGCTTAGGACTAAAAATTATAGTAATCAGTTATTTTTTAGTCACTGCTGTTGTCCTGTGGTTTACGCCAATCTTTGTTACTGCGATGCAGCAACAAAAAGAGCTGTTCACTACGACGGTACAATATATCCGATTGGAATCACTAGCTATATTACTTTCTAGTGTTTACGCCTTTTTATCGTTAGTTTTAGTATTGAAAAATCAGAAGAAGACTCTGTACAAGTTGTTAGTCGTACAAATGATACTAACGATTTTGTGTGATGCTCTATTTGTTAGCCAGTTACCAATTTCCTTTGAGTTGGGCGTTCATGGTATCGCTTTTAGCAATATTATTGTCAATTTAATAATCGCCGCAGTCGCTATTACTTATCTTATTAGATTAGGTGTATCTCTTAAGTTTGGACAAAGTAATCGAAACAAAAATATATGGCTAAAGGAGTGGGTAGTCATTGGGTGGAAGTCAGGCCTAGAGTCATTTGTTCGCAATGCTGCTTTTATTGTAATGATTTTGCAATTAGTGAACCAAGTACAACAAGCCGGAACGTTCTGGGTTGCGAATCAATTTATTTGGGGATGGTTGTTACTTCCTATATTAGCTTTAGGTCAATTAGTGAAACAAGACGCTGCAACCAACAAAGGGTTATCGATTGAACGGATAAATGGTTATTTTTGGCTAACTGTGGGGGTCATTGTCGCTTGGGCTATCACAATACCGATGTGGGATGGCTTTATATCTAGTGTAATGGGGGTTAAGAGCTCAGGTCCAATTATCGATTTAGTATGGTTGTTAGTCGGATTTTATGTTGTGTTTAGCTTCAACAATGTCATAGACAGTTACTTCTATGGTATTGGTCGAACAGACCTCATGCTCTATCAATCTTTGGTGGTTAATAGTGTGTTTTATGGCGGTGCTTTTGTGTGTTATCAAGCCGGCATATTTGTTCCTACCCTTCAAACTATCGGTTTGATGTTCGGCTTGGGTATAACTCTAGACGCAATGATTACATGGGCTTTATACCTAATGCTCAGGAGACAGCAATCGCTAAGCCAGTGCGAGTCTCTTTTAAGTTAAGTAATAGTTGGTGAAAATACAACGGCACACCTAAAGCGGATTCGTTATTCTTGGTTCAGTCTGTTTAAAGTGCTTTTTGAAGTACAAGGAATATCATATGAAAAACATAGCTATGGCCGTGGTTGTAAGAGACGGGAAAGTCCTCGTCCAAAAGCGCTTTAGACATGGGCAAGGTATGGTCTTTGAGTTCCCTGGAGGTTCAGTTGATCCCGGAGAGTCGGGTAGCCAAGCCGCAATTAGGGAGTTGTGGGAAGAAACAGGTCTTAAAGATTTACAACTTCTCGGCACTCATCAAGCTATCAATAACTTCGGCGGTGAGATTCATTATGTAGTTTTGCGCGTGGATCAGAATGATGAGCCTAAAGTGGTCGACGCAGAAAGACAGCAAACTTTCTATTGGCTAGAGCGCTCAGCGATTCCTCTTGATGACTTTTATCGTGCAGATATCGAGTTTATAGAGAACCATTTGAGTCGATATGCATAGTTCAAAGTTGGTTTGAATATTGAATTTACTATGTAGTAGACATATTACTGCATGAGCTGTTATTTAAGTTTCTCTAGATGCTTTAAATGGGACTTTCACGTGTAGCGATTTTGTACAAGTTAACATGGAGAATAAATTGAAAGATTATGAAGTTTATCTGTTCGATATGGATGGAACATTAGTAAATTCAGAGCCGTTAAAGGGCAAAGCATTGGCACTAGCTTGTGCAGATTATGACGTTCAAGTGGACTACAACATATACAAAGATGTCATGGGAGAAAATTGGCAGGTAGTGACTGGGCACTTTTTCGACCATGCGGGGATTTCACCAGACCTAGCTGAATTTAACCGTTGTTTTCGAACCCACTACGAACGGATGTTAGGTGAAGAGCTAGAGCTAAATATTGGCGCTAAATCGTATATTGAACATCTTAAAAAAGAAGGTAAGAGATGTGGTGTCGTAAGCTCGGCTGCGACATGGATGGTCGATAATATTTTGACTTCGTTACAACTGGACCATGTTTTTGATCTTGTAATCACTCAAGAGCACGTAACTAAGCACAAGCCAGATCCTGAAGCGTATAACCTTGCACTCCAAAATCTAAACGTATCAGCTGAACATGCAGTCGTGTTTGAAGATTCAACTGCTGGTATTTGTGCTGGTAGATCTAGTGGTTGCGACGTTATTGCTGTTAAGCATGAGTTTAATACGAGAAATGATTTAAGTGGTGCACTAAAATCAATCAGTACTTACGATGAAGTGTTGGTGTAACAAAGTTATCTGTTGTGATTCTCAATACCTTACATTTTGGATTAAAAGTTGGGTTCATTGCTTTGGGTACAATTTTTAGACAGGAGCGTTTTATTCACCTCTATTCAGCATCAGTTTCACGGAGGAAGCATGACAAGCGACCAACTATTGGAAAAGGCACTTTATAGCAGTGCTAGCATCCACCAACCTCATTCTTTAAAAGCCTATTTGGCTTCGAATCACCTTAACAACTATTTCGCTAAAACAGACAATGTGTGGCTTAAAACGAGTGAGCTGATAGGCCAAACTGAGATTGAAGTTTTAGGTGAGTACTCTGCAACGATACAAGCGCACAAGTTCTCAGATTTTCGTATTCAAAGGATATTGGATAACGGGGTATACCCAGCGGCGTATGCTGCTTTAACGCAGTGGCATGAGAACAAGGGCTTTCAAGATATCTTGGCTCTTCGACGTTTTGTGTGGATTTGGGTTAAAATATGCACCTCCTAAATAGGCTCCAATACAAGGTCCAGCCACATTGAATTCTTCTGATATTTTTATGCTCGGGTTGGGGCTGCAAGCAC
>NZ_JACJFF010000202.1:0-5101 GCF_014164465.1 Vibrio sp. SG41-7
GCGCACACCTCATCATAGAGCTGAGACTAATGGCAGTCTCTAATAGACTCTGAATATATTAGCGCAAATCAGCTCGTTGTTTTTAACTCTACTTGCAATAACGGGACGTACCATATATTGGGGCAGCTTAAACGTAGCCAAACATGCCGCTCGTTACATGACACCAAACGGGTCTATCACCTTCACAACTGGCATGTTGTCACGCAAGGTTGTGGCAGGCACTTACGTAAAAACCGCCATCAACGCCGCACTAGAAAGCGTAACCAAAATACTAGCGAAAGAGCTATCCCCCATTCGAGTCAATGCCGTTAGCCCGGGTTTAACCATGACGGAAGCCTACAAAAACATGGACGATTCCGCTCGTACAAGCATGTACGACAACGCCAAAAACAACCTACCCGCAGGCAAGGTTGGCGAGCCTTCAGAGATAGCCATGGGTTACCTGTTCACAATTAATAACCCATACGTCACAGGGTCAATCATCGACATCGATGGCGGCGCTCTACTCGGCTAACACTCCGCAAAGAAGCAAAGAAGCAAAGACATAAAGAACAATCGTTAGGGCGTGTATCTCACGTCCTAACAAACAAGAATTTACATAGGTAGATCATCATGAAACAAGAAACCGTCAACCAAGAAACTATCCATAAAGAAACTACCCATAAAGAAAAGATTCCATTCCAAGTTTGGATACTGACACTCGCTGCATTTGCAATCGGCACCGCTGAGTTTGTTATTGCAGGCATCCTTCCACAAATTGCCACATCACTTTCAATCACCGAAGGTCAAGCTGGATACCTAATCAGTGCTTACGCATTAGCTATCGTTATTGGTGGCCCGATCTTAACCATCTACCTTGCACGTTTTAACAAGAAGATGGTGCTGATTGGCTTAATGGCACTGTTCATCATCGGTAATGTCTTATCAGCCCTTGCTCCTAGCTACCCACTTCTACTTGCCAGCCGTGTTATCGCAGGCTTAGTGCAAGGCCCTTTTTATGGTATCGGTGCGGTTGTTGCAACCAACTTAGTGTCTGAAAAAATGGCAGGTCGTGCCGTTGGCCAAATGTTCGCAGGCTTAACACTCGCTAACGTTCTTGGCGTTCCAGCTGGTACATGGGTCAGCTTGCAATTCGGCTGGCACACTACTTTCTTTACCGTGGCAGCACTTGGCACTATCGCGATGCTTGCCATTCTGACTTCGATTAAATCGACCGGTCACAGTGAAGCGAAAGACATCAAAACTCAGCTTCTAGCATTCAAAAATCCAATGTTACTGATCAGCTTAGCAATCACCGCTTTTGCTTGGTCTGGCTTCATGACGCTTTACGGCTACCTTGCGCCAATCGCCATGCACATCACAGGTTACAGTCAAGAATCAGTGACTTGGATCTTAGTGATTGTGGGTGTTGGCTTAATCATCGGTAACACCTTGGGCGGACGCTCTTCAGATAAAAACCTAGGCAAAGCTTCAATGTTTTGGGCTATCGCAATGATCGTGTCATTGGTGGTAGTTGGCCTTGTGGTAGACAACAAAATCCTCTTCGTTGCAGCCGCATTTGTCTTTGGTATTGCATCATTTGCAAACGTCCCTGCCATGCAACTTCGAGTAATGAACCACGGTGGCGAAGGGCAAGAGCTAGCAGCAACTGCGAATATATCAGCGTTTAACTTAGCCAATGCCTTTGGTGGATTCCTTGGCGGCATGGTACTCGACAGCCAACTAGGCGCAGGAATGATTCCGTTCGCAGCCGTTGTGGTTCCTATCGTCGGCTTGTTCTTAATCGCTAAAGCTAACCGAAACGAGAAACCACAAAGCAACTCAATATTTGCACCCACAGAAGCTAAATAATTTAAGAACTCCGTAACTTCAAAGTGCCAATTCATTATCAAACTGGAATTGGCACAGCACTAAAAATTCATAAAGGTAGAGATCATGAACAAGTTATTCGAAACATCAGAACTGAAAGGCCTAGAGCTGCAAAACCGTATCGTTATGGCACCCATGACACGCGCTCGCACTAGCCAACCTGGAAACGTGCCAAACGACATGATGGCGACTTATTACCAACAACGAGCAAGTGCAGGGCTAATCATCACTGAAGCCACACAAATTTCAGATGATTCCCAAGGTTACTCATTCACACCCGGCGTCTATACCGATGCGCAAATCGAAGGTTGGAAATCAGTCACCACAGCAGCAAAAGAGCAAGGTGCCGCGATATTCTGCCAACTATGGCACGTAGGCCGAGTATCACACCCTACCTTTCAAAAAGGCGAGTTGCCGATTGCACCTTCTGCACTGGCACCCATAGAAACGCAGGTTTGGATCTCTGATGAAAATGGTAACGGCAACATGGTGGATTGCATCCAACCAAGAGAGATGACCCAAGCAGACATCGATCGTGTTGTTCAAGATTTTGCTAACTCAGCGAAAAAAGCTGTCGAGGCAGGGTTCAACGGAGTGGAAATCCACGGTGGTAATGGCTACCTCATCGATCAGTTCCTAAGAACCAATTCAAATAAGCGCACCGACAACTATGGAGGCAGCCGCGAGAACCGACTTCGTTTTCTAATCGAAGTGGTGGATGCAGTGATTGATGCGATTGGTGCCGATAAGGTGGGTGTTCGTTTAGCTCCGTTCATCACCTTCAAAGACATGAACTGCCCAGACATCGTGCCAACGATTTTAGAAGCTTCAAAAGCGCTACAAGCTCGTAATATCGTTTATCTGCACCTATCAGAAGCCGATTGGGATGACGCACCAGTGATACCGGAAAGCTTCCGTGTAGAGCTAAGAGAGTTGTTCTCTAACACCATCATCGTTGCTGGCAGCTACACACCAGAACGCGCCGAAGAAGTGTTAAGCAAAGGCTACGCCGATCTCGTCGCATTCGGTCGCCCATTCGTTGCTAATCCAGACCTAGTTTCACGCCTACAAAACGGCAACGAACTATCCGATCTCGATGGCTCCACTCTGTTTGGCGGCAACGAAAAAGGCTACATCGATTATCCAACGCTGGCGGAGCCTCAACACGATGTTCTAAAAGAATATTCATAACGAAATATTCGCTAAAAGCGAAACCTCGAAAACTATGATAAACTAGGCGTGCCAAATTAAAGTAAATCTAGCTCTCGCAGTTAGACAAAAAGCCACGTCATGTGGCTTTTTTATTATGAATTGAATATTTCCTGAGTTAATTGAGTCAACCTTTCACCTTTCACATAAACTTCTAGTAATCTGATTGGATCTTGATAGTGGCAATGAATAGTCGCATATCGAGGAATACATTCATCTACAGAACGAACATCAACGCCTCTTTTTGCGACATGTGCTGACTTTAGTTTTTGCGTGCTACCTGGAAATATAAAGTGATTAGATACAGGAGTATCTTTTCCTTCAAGCTCATGAATTGCCTGCTGGTAGAAAAACTGTTTAACCAAATCCGACCAGCCCGGAGCAGTCGATGGTGAAGTCGCGCTATAGTATTTTGCGTCGACGACTGCAAACTTGTTCTCTTGTTCATGCTTCAGAACGGTATCTGTCCTCTGACCTTTTTGAGCTACGGTAATAAAATCACCTTCATTCGTCTGGTAGATAGGAACAGGTAACTTGCTATTTACTGGATATTTACCAATCAAACACTGATCGAGCATTGACTCCCATAAGTTGTGAAATTTACGCACACCAATTAATACACAATTAACCTCATTGCCCTTTTTTACTCTAAGATATTTGATTAGGGCTTTTATCAAAAACATATCTCTTTCAGAATAACTAAGCTGCAATTGCTGTTCAAGATATAAGAGTTTGGCTTCAGTACTCCCAATGGAACTAACAAGAGACTCCACTTTCAGGTCGGAATGAGAAAAAGTACCAAACCATAAAGATCCATAATCTGATAGTAATTCTTTGACAACCTCTGCATGTATCTTCGCTGTTTCACAGTGTGTAAGGTACTTAGCACGAGATGAGTGTAATTCCAAATAAACAGATCCACTATTAGCCGGATATGATGAACTACGTGCAATAGTACGCGACCAATTAACTTTCCCAGAATTAACTGTATTCTCTTTCACTCGACGTACATATAAGCCATTCGATCGATAGTCATCAATGAGCGAGATCGCTAAAGATAAGGCACGACCACCTATCACTTCAGTACCGTTCTCTTGAGCATAAATGCCACTATCTTTATCTTGATAATATTTTAGTAGAGCTTGGACCAGATAATAGCCAGCAATGCCACCATCTTCTATTGATGCAAGATGGTTACGCGGTAAAAAAACAGCTATACCATCGCTGTAAGGCACTACTCCACAAAAATGTATCCTCCTCATATCAGGGGCAATCAGCCCCTGATTTTGCAACTCATCTAATACGCTTCGAGGAATCGATGGGTCTTCAAGGAAACTACGATCAGATAAGTACAATATATTATTCAACTGCATTTTCTGGTGCCTCAGCCACCTCAATTTTTCGGCCTTCCTTTTCAATTTTCTCTTCAATTAACAAATTAAATACAGCCATATTTTTTTTGAATTCGCTTGATAATTTACCGAACGTTTTATATTTAGAAGAGAAAATTTTTGTATGCCCTAGATGACGAAGTACATCATCCCAAAGATAAACAAACACCTTACTGCTAAGGGTTTCTTTTGCCGATTCAGCTGTTTCTATTTCATCTTTTTTCACAAAGAAAGGACCTAGTAGGCGATCTTCAGCAACGTGAGCTTCAATCAATACATCATTAATGATTGAAGCAAACTTTGGCCAAGAAATTCTATATACACCACTTTGAGTTGATAAGTGAAAGTCGTAGTTTGGGACATCGACATGAGAAAAATCAATATCAATAAACTTGAAACGCCAGCGTCGTTTGAATGCTGTATCTAAAGGCATTACTGCCTGATCACTACTGTTCATAGTGGCTAATAAGGAAAGGTTAGCCGGTATTTCCAACTGTTTAATGTTTGCTATACCCGTGATCAATGAAGGTGCTTGATTTTCGATAAAATCAGGATCATGCTAAGACCCATGAAAATTACACTGACTCCTCAACAAAAGCTGCAACTCGAGCAGATGCACGATTCTACTCGTG
>NZ_JACJFF010000203.1:0-5088 GCF_014164465.1 Vibrio sp. SG41-7
TCAATGATAATCATGTGCGAATTTCTCATGTTTTTTTACTTCATGATCAGATCGTGATTATCTAAAAAAGTTCCCTGTAAAATAAATCCTTTATTTTCAATGATTAAAGTTCGATCCCGCCCTTCGAGGAAACATACTTTGGGTGGTCTGTACCATTTCAATTTAATAAAAATTTGAACTCTAAAAGAATGATTCCATTTTTGATGAGTAGCAAGTTACCCCTTTTCTTAATAAATTATTCTTTGGTCTGTTTGCCCGCCCAGTTATTTTCTCTGTTGTTTGTGCCCATCGAGATGGTGCAAGTAAGCGTCTACTAAGCGGAGATTGATCTTGAATATATTCATTTTTAAATATAGCTATCACTTCTTGAGTTTCATATAGACCCAGTATTTTCATATTAATAGCAGAAATATCTAACTCAAAATTTCCTTGCTCAATCGCTAGTGGTGCTTCTTCTGCTTGCCAAAGGTTAATTTTTTCGCCACAAAACAGAGCGATATTCAAGGCTCTTAATGACCATAAACTACTAGCCGGGCCACTGTAGTTATCAACTAAACGAACATCCTCATCAAACAGCCCTTGTGTGGGTAATCCTGCTTTTAACGCACCGTTACTAATAAAATATTTCAAGTTACAATGAAAAGCTCTTTTCGCTTCACCAATCGTTATCTTGTCGCTTTGTAGATCCACAGCCGCTAATAATGGAGCAGCAGCAGCTAAGCGATAACAGGCACTACGCCCAAAAAAAGGGAATCCTTCTTTACCAAAGAAATAACGATAATTGCCAACAAAATCAGATAATGCACTCTTTATAAAAGTAGAATCAAAATCAACATCTATTTGAGTAAACCAATACAAACTGTAATGAAAAGCCCACGCATTATAGTAGTCGTAATTTCCTTTTGCCCCATCACGAAACCACCCATCACCGACATAAAACTCTTTTACCCTTTCGTATTTGTCGTATTGGACTTCATCTTCACCAATTAACGCTTTCACTACGATTTGCACGGTAAGTACAAACAAGTGCCAATTATTATCAACGGTTTCACACTGATTAACCTGTTTAAACCAAGTTACGATTTGACACTTTTCATCGATTGAAAAACAATCCCAAACCCACTCTTTGCTCATCCATAGTGCCAGTGCTAAATCTGCACTTTCACATACTTTTTGATCACAATGGTGCAGCGTTCCCCAGTAGCCTTTATGTTGCGGGTTGGTGCCTGCTAAAAAGGCTTTACGTAAAATCTCAGGTACTAAAATGGGTTGTTGGTTCAATCCAGTAATAATCGTATTAACTTTCCCGTTAGCGTGTAACCATGCAGCTAATGTTGGTAACGTTCGACTTGTTCCTTCTAATGCATCAGTTCTGGCTGTTTGTTGACTTGGTCTTCCCGGATAATAAGCATGACTATGATCCCACACAGAATAATGTATAAAAGCTTCTGCAATATAGCTAACAATAGATTCACAGTGATATTTTAAATTGACTCTTTCATCCATAAATACGTTTTTTACATACTCATCATGTTGAGTATATAGTGATTTTTTATTTACAAGTCTGATGATATTTTCTTTCATCGATTTTAAATAGGTCAGCGTATTTGGATGCTCATAAGCAATTGTTGGCCGCTTCGTTTCTCTTATTTTCTTGGGCTGATACCGCAACGTTTGTGGTTCAATTTCTACCTTCATTATTTATTGTCCTTTCAAAACGAAAAAAGCCACAAAACACGGTGGTCATGTGGCTTAGAAAAAACGTTAACTTAGTCTTTTGCTGATTCAGTTAAGATTTGATAACGATCTTGGCCCCAAGCAACTGGTTTTGGTTTATCTTTAATCCAGTTATAGAAAGCATTTTTCATCTCTTTCACTTTTTCAGGGTATTTTTTAGCTAAATCAATCGACTCTGAAGGATCTTCTTTATCATTAAATAGCTTCACCTTATTTGAACCATCATCATAGAAATACAACGCCCAATCTTGATCACGAATCGCCCATGAGCCTTTAGACAGTTTTTCTAAATTTGGGTTATTCGGAATTGTATTGGTTTCATAGGTGATCCACTTCCAGTAGCCATACCAGAACGCATCATTTTCTTCACTGTAATGTTTCGCGCCAGGGCCTGCCCAATATAAGTATTGGTGAGGTGATGTTTCCGTCTTCCCTTCTAAAACAGGCATAATGTTTTTACCATCCACCTGGATATCTTCAGGAATATCAATGCCTGCCGCAGCTAGAGCCGTTGGTAAAATATCCAATGCTGAGATCAGTGAATCGCTTTCACCACCAGCTGGAATGTGTTTTGGCCAATAAGCGACAAATGGAACTCTGACACCACCGTTATACATTTGCCCTTTAAAGCCTTTATCCATTCCATTCATTGGCATTGGCGACTCATGAACGGCTCCGTTATCAGATAAGAAGAAGATGATGGTATTATCTAACTCTCCTTTATTCTCTAAGTTATCCATGATAATGCCAAGACTTTCATCTGCTGCATTAATCGCCGCAAAATACTTGTCCGCCTCAACATTACCAGTATTAAATCTATCCATGTATTTTGCAGGAGATGCTTCTTCTAATGGAATATGAGGCACGCTAAATGCGAGGTTAACAAAGAAAGGTTTGTCACCACTTTCATCAATAAACTTCAGTGCTTGATCGGTTAAATTATGCGTTAAATAACCCGGAGCAGAGATATTTTTACCATTTTGCCAAATAGCTGGTGAATCCCATAAAGCGGCACCCGATGCGTAAAAACTGTATGAATAATCGAAACCACGATCTTCTGGTCCATAACCTTTTGGTGTTACTGTTATTTGATTATCATGGTAATCACGGGTGCGTTTATCTTCATCAACTAGATTCTTCCCAGCAATTTTAGCATTATGCCATTTACCAATCGTCGCCGTTCGGTAACCATTTTCTTGGAAAAGCGCTGGCAATAATTTGATATCTAAAGGGATACCCAATTTAGCATCATCATTACTGTATGTACCAAAACTGGTTGGATGACGGCCAGTAAAAATCCCTGCACGAGATGGACCACAAACAGGGTGTGCAACAAATGCGTTAGTCATTTTAACGCCATTCGCCGCCAGTTTTTCAACATTTGGCATTGCTCGTTGTGCGGCATCGATCATCTTATCCAAATCGCCCTGATACCGAACAGGTACAGGGCGTTTAGCTAACTCAGTTTTATCTAAACTGTCTAGGGCAAAATTAAGTTGGCCCGTACCTAAATCATCCATCACGACAAGTAGCACGTTAGGTTGCTCAGGATTTTGATTTACAGCATAAGAAAGCGAAGGTGCTGCTACACAGGCAGCAGCGACTAGGCTTGCAATTACTGTCTTCTTCGATGAGGACAGGTTCATTTTTCACTCCTTGTTATTATTTTTAAATTTATATTGTTGCATTAGATCCGTAGGGTATTTTTGATAAGAGATACCGCGTCAATCGCCGTCCCACCTTGTTGTATGGCTTGCGACATTAAATGCATAGCAGGTGCGGTTTGCGTAAAAATTTGCTGATAGGATTCACAAAGGTAATTGTGTTTATGCTTTTCTCCATCAAGAGAAACAAGTCGGTGTTTAGGGCAGCCTCCATGACATAAACGATACACATCGCATGTCTCACATTGACTCGTTAATTTAAGAGATTTTGCGGTGCCAAACCTTTTTTGTTGTTTACTTGTCGCCATTTGAGCCAATGTCGTCTGCTCAATATTTCCTAATTTATTTACGGGATAAACATAGTGATCGCAAGAATAAACATCCCCATTAGCTTCAATTACCATCGCTTGTCCGCACTCTTTTGATTGAACACAGGTCGATGCAGGGTAACCCATCCAACTGCCTAAAATGCTGTCAAACATACGAATAAAAATGTGGCCTACATCTTCTTTAAGCCATTCATTAAATACTGACATCATGAACTGACCATAACCATGAGAAGGCACAGAGAAGTGTGCTAACTCTGCATTTTTCTGTGGGGAATAATGCCCCCTAGTTGGCTCTTGGCAATTCGCATTAACTTCAACAATTGGGATAAATTGCATATGAGTTGAACCGAGATCTTTTAATGCTAGATACGTTTCTTTACCGCGTTGCCAGTTTTGATCGTTAATCACCGTTAATGTATTAAATTCAACTTTGTACTCTTTTAATAATTCAAGTGCTCGCTTCACCCGCTCAAACGTAGGCTTACCATTAACTGAAATACGATATTTATCATGAACCTCAGCAATCCCATCAATAGAAACACCAAGTAAAAAATCATGTTGAGAAAAGAACTCAGCCCATTGACGATTAATGGCTACAGCATTGGTTTGAAAGCTATTAGTAATCGTTTTACCTTCAGCATACTGCTGCTGATATTTCACTGCATTTCGATAAAAATCTAAGCCTGCTAATGTTGGCTCACCACCCTGCCAAGAGAAATCGACCTCTTGCCCCTGATGTGAACGAATATAATCACGTACATAGCGTTTGAGCATTCCATTCGACATATTTTCACTTGGCTCAGATCTCGTCTTGTTCACTACGCCATCTTTTTCTAAATAGAAGCAGTAATCGCATTTCAAGTTGCAATGAAAACTGGTTGGTTTTGCCATCATATGAAAAGCAGCATGTTGTGCATTAGAAGCCATAACGATCCCTATCGAAAGCATTTGAAAGCAAGAGCAACAATACACGAAAGTAATTTAAGATTTAAAGATCGACATCACAAACAAACGAAAGAAAACAAAAATAAATAATTTGCGATATCGATCGATAAATAACCAGTTTATTTTCGTTAACCTACGAACGTAAAATATCGAAAGTTATTTTGCATCTTACAAATTAATCAATATTTAAAGGAAATCAACTATGTATATGATCAAAAAACATCGTTTGAATACGATTGCTCTCTCTATGTTATTTCTATTTACAGGGAGCACTTACGCTGAAAAAAATGGTCATGACTCCAATCTGTTGTTTTCTGTGGTAGAATCTACGTTTTTGGGGTACCAATCATGGCAACTATTCAGGTTAATTGTCGATTTTGCAGTCAGAGTAATGCTGTTCGAAAGCATGGTAA
>NZ_JACJFF010000204.1:0-5019 GCF_014164465.1 Vibrio sp. SG41-7
GTTCTAAGTTCTAAGTTCTAAGTTCTAAGCATAATAAAGGCCATTGAAATCATAAACTTCAATGGCCTTTTCGTTTTTCACTCGCTAGCTAGCTAAATAATTAAATAACCAAATAACTAGCTAAGCTGGGACTCTCTCGCTTCTTGGCTACTGAAACCACGTAAAATATTAAATAGGGTAATCAGTGTGAACAACATGATGACAAGCGATAGATGCCACGCTTCTCCTAGTCCTAACTGAACCAGCCCCATGCTCACCATTGAAGACACCACCATCTGCCCTCCGCCAGACATCGCAGCCGCCGCGCCAGCGTTCTTCTTATAAGGCAACATCACCAAGGCCTGAGCACAAGGTAACGCAATACCATTGCCAAGAATCATCAAGAACTGGCCAAGCATTAAATACAGTGGCTCAAGTGGACAAAAGAAAAGCCACAACGCCGCAGCAACATGTAATACAGGTGTGCATAACAGAGTTTTCTTGTTACCCAACATAGGGCGAATACGGTTACATAAGCTTGTTCCGCCCAGCATGCCTAATGCAGGAATCACCGCCCACATCGCGTATTCATCTGACGTCATACCAATCTGATTTTGCATGATAAATGGCATCACTGATACGGTGGTGATCATCAAGCTAAAGTTAAGCCAGCCAATACTCGCAAAGCTCATAAAATAACGAGAAGTGAGTAACTCTTTATATTGAGAAACCATTTTCTTCGGCGAAGGGATAGCCGAAATCTGAGTGACGGTTTCCTTAAACTTGAACGCCAATACCACCCAAGCCAATGAGACATAGCCAAGTAGTGAGATAAACACCATACTCCAGCCAAAGTGGAAGTTAATAAACCCACCGATAACAGGCGCGATCAAAGGTGTTATAGAGGCAACCATCGCAATATAAGACATCGCCAAAGGCAAGTCTGCGCCGTTGAATCTATCACGTGTCGAGGCGCGAGCAAGTACAGCGCAACAGCCGGTTCCTAAGCCTTGCAGAAATCGCCCCATCACCATATTGGTAAACGAGTGGCTGAAGAAAATGATCATTAATAGTCCCAGCATGGCGATTAATAATCCGCTCAGCAGTACTTTCTTGCGCCCGAGAGCATCGGAAATAGGGCCATAAATAAACTGGGAAGGCCCAAAACCTAATAGGTACACGCTTACCAATAGCTGGGCTTGCTCTAGTGATACATCGAAGTCTTTGGCGATCCAAGGTAGTGATGGAAACACCAGTCCCATACTGAGCTGACCGATACTGATGACCAAGCACGCAAGTAAGATCGATTTAAAATCAAACCGACGACTCATCGTTTAATACGTCCGTTCGAAGAAAAAACGTGCGTATCTAAGCCGCAACATAAAAACAGAGAAAATAGCGGAAACGCTGCTGGCGAGTTGTTCATAATGCTCCGACTGGATCAAATAGAGAAAGGCACAGTAAACATACGTGAGCTTGTATAATCATACAATAGGCGTTCAACTAAATATATGAATAGTCACTTTTCAGCAACCTCAGCTTTCCGCCAGCCCACGACAGGCGCTAGACTAACACTAGACGCTCATAATCAAGGGACTTTAATGAACACTCATCACCGTATTTTTTCATGTGCTTTGGCGCTGCTTGCCCTTGCTCCTATAACGTCAGCCTTTGCGTGGCAGGCAGAGAAGATCACCGACGGACTCGTGATCCCTTGGGGGTTGGCTTATATCAACGACAACTCCATGCTAGTAACAGAAAAATCAGGCGTCATTAAACACATTGATTTAAAGACCGGCGATCAAAACACATTGTTCAGGCTGCCAAATGTTTGGGCGAAAGGCCAAGGTGGATTACTGGATATCGCACCCTCTCCTTTTGAAAGCGGAAGGTTCTACGTCACTTATAGTAAAGAGGTCGATGGTGAAGGTGTAACGACACTGGCTTCTGCTAATTACAGTAATAATGAAATCACTAATTGGACAGACGTGTTTGTGTCGAAATCCAGAACGGACACAGGGCGTCACTTTGGTAGCCGTATCACCTTTGATGAGAACCACCTGTATTTTTCAATCGGCGATCGTGGTGACAGGGACAACGGCCAAGACACCATGACTCATGCTGGCTCAATATTGCGATTAAATGCCGATGGAAGCACGCCAAGCGATAACCCATTCACTGACAACAAAAAGGTACTCAATGAGATTTGGAGCTATGGCCATCGTAACCCACAAGGGTTGTTCTATGATGCCCCGACTCAAAAGCTTTGGTCGATTGAACACGGCCCGCGCGGTGGTGATGAAATCAACCTAATAAAAGCAGGCGCCAACTATGGGTGGCCAGTCACCTCACACGGAAAAGAGTATTGGGGCCCTATCAGCGTTGGCGAGTCTAAAACCAAAGATGGTATTGAAGCGCCTAAAAAAGTCTACGTTCCTTCAATCGCTCCGGGGAGCTTGATTGTTTACCAAGGCGATAAATACCCAGAGTTAAAAGGAAAGCTGCTGGCTGGCGCACTAAAACTTACTCACATCAATATTGTGACAGTCAATGAACAAGGTGAGGCAATCAAGGAAGAGCGTATTTTAGAAGACTTAGGCGAAAGGATAAGAGACATCGAAACTTCACCAAGCGGCGACATCTTTTTCAGTACCGATAATGGCAACCTGTACCGCTTGAAAAAGTAGTCTAGTTCTCGTTCAAGTAAAGACATTTTCCTTACAACGACAGTAATAAATATAAGCCGTTAAAAGTGGGCTCAACACCCAGTTAGCGGCTTCTAATTTGCAAAAATAAATGCGCTAAAACAGTGCATTCACTCCAAATTCGTCATCAATTTCGACCACCATTTTCACAAAAATGACAACAAATCACCATACAACTGTAACTCCATGATATTTAAGGAATGCAAAGTTTGACTACCCCCAAGTTTCTGCAACCTTTCACTATGGATTCGATTGACTATCCCCTGATTTGATTTAGACTTCATCTCGGCTAGAAAGAAAGTTCTTTGTATATAAACATTTCGTTGGATTACTAGTAACCCCGTTGTGTTGTACGCAATAGCAATAAACTTTTCCGCGCTATCAGTGCCACAATTGGCTCATAATAAAAATTTAATTTTAGGATATCATCATGTCTAACACAGTTACTGGTAAAGTAAAATGGTTCAACGAAACTAAAGGCTTCGGCTTCATCGAGCAAGAAAACGGCCCAGACGTATTCGCACATTTCTCTGCAATCACAGGCGATGGTTTCAAAACTCTTGCTGAAGGCCAACAAGTTGAGTTCACTGTATCTCAAGGTCAAAAAGGCCCTCAAGCTGACAGCATCAAAGTACTTTAATTTAGTATTTTAAAGCTTTCTAAAAATAGCCAGCCTCTGCTGGCTATTTTTTTACCCGCTATTCAGAGATTTAAGGTAATATTCCCCCTCACTATTTCTATCTAAGACACCCTATCAATGGCTCTTAAACCGACAATCTACAAGTTTCGTATCTCTTTAACCGATATGAATCGCGACTATTACGACTCTTTTAATCTAACGGTTGCACAACACCCTTCTGAAACAGAACAGCGCATGATGGCGCGTATCATTGCTTTCTGTATCAATGCATCTCCTGAACTTGAGTTCACTAAAGGGTTGTCTAGCATTGAAGAACCTGATTTATGGCAGAAGTCGTTAGATGACCAAATCTTAGAGTGGATTGATGTTGGCGAACCTGATCCAGAACGCGTTAAGAAAGCGACTCGCTTATCTAAGTCTGTGAGCGTGTTCAGCTTCAACACTAAATCGAATGTTTGGTGGGAACAAAACAAAGGTAAGTTCGGTTACCTGAAAGCTCAAATCGTTCGTCTAGACAACGATGGTATTGAGCAACTAGCAGCGATGACACAACGTACGATGGACCTTTCAGTAATGCTGTCGGGTAACTCTGCGTTCGTAAATAGCGACACGCAATCTGCAGAAGTCACGTGGGAAGAGCTACAGAGTAATGACTGAGATCCAAACTCAGACTGAACCTCAGCGCCAAACTAAGCTCGAAGCGTGTTTGCAGCTCGCAGGCCTCGATTCAGTAAAAGCGCTCTCAATAGGCTACGAGAAAGAGCTATCGTCATTTATTGATGAAAACCATGCTCTTTTCAAACATGCTTTTGAGAATAAGCCTGATAACTCTGCACGCCAGACGTTGCTTGGCCTGTTAACCAAAGTACATATCGATGCAAGCTATCGCTTTGAAAGCAATAAAGAAGCGAATGAGGCGATGCAAAATGTATTCGATAATACAGTGGGTACTGAGCACAGCGACAAGTTTCAAAGCTCTAACGCTCAGCAGTTAAAGTTAATCACTCATTTGTGGTTGTTCATTCAAGGACGACTAGGAATGGATTACAGCCTTGCTAATGATCATGCTGCTGTAGCCGCTACGCTGTTGTCTCGTATATCGAGAAGCAGTGATGATGAGATTCGCGTAGAGTTTATGGCAAGTTTTTATGATGGTTTGAATATCTATCAAGCTGAGAACAAGCCGTCCGGTTTTGTTCACCACTTTAAGCGTTTGTTTAATCTTACTTAAGCATTCCACCAGCTGCTGTACCCAAATTTGCGCTTTATAGATTCTGTAGAGCGCATCTAATTTCCGTTCCAACCAACCCACATCGAAAATGCAGATTCCCTATTACGCTCGTTCCTCGCTTTAGGGAAAGACGAAAGTGACTAAGTCACTCATTCTACAAGATCATCAGCGTTTGCTTCTAATAGGCTGGCGTAGAATACACTCTGAACCCCCACCCTCGTATTTTACCTCACTCGCCGTCATCTTCTAGAAGGAGGAACAACTGAGTCGGGGGATCTACCGCTAACCACACTAATAAACGCCTAATCAAAACAGATTCCCTATTACGTTCGTTCCTCACTTTAGGGAATAATGAAATGGACCCACCCTTCTAAACGGCGTCGCAATGCGCCAAGATGAATATTAAACACAATCATCTAACTGAGGGTAGGTCCATATGAAAACTATAACGATCGGATTAGATA
>NZ_JACJFF010000205.1:0-4872 GCF_014164465.1 Vibrio sp. SG41-7
AACAACGGATTAACTATCGTCCGAAAAAGTGTTTGGGGTTCAAGCAGCCAGCTGTCCTATTTAAAGAAATGATGTCGGCTGCTTGAAAATTAAGAGTGTCGCAGTTCGGAGTTGAATTCGGGAGTACGAACCTTACCCTGCCACTATGCAAGGTAAGGTTGAATACATCTAAAATGACGACAGTCTTTTAAAGCAATTCAGACACCACATCCGCTAACTGATGGAATGTCTCTAGACGAGACGAACTTGGTCGCCAGACCAGACCAATATCTCGGTATGCCTGTTGGCCTGGAGGATCGATCACCACTAGGTTTTGGTTTTCAAGCAAACCGTGGTCGATGGCCATCTGCGGAATAAAGGTGGTTCCTAAACCATTGGCCACCATTTGCACCAATGTGTGGAGGCTTGTGGCGGTGAACGGATTTATCTTCTCTTTGTCGGTTAACTTACAAGCTGATACCGCGTGCTCGGTTAAGCAGTGCTCGTTCTCCAGCAAAAATACAGACTCATCTGGCAAGTCATCGTATTTAATCGGAACACGAATGCCATCTGCTTGATTACGACTGATCACCATTCTGAACGGGTCTTGCCCAACAACTTTACTCTCCATGTTGTCGATATCGACAGGCAGAGCCAGAATCAACACATCTAACTCACCATGACGTAATGCAGCCAATAAGTTAGTCGTCGTGTCTTCACGTAACAGTAAGTTCAACTGAGGAAAACGATGATTGGCTTCTTGGACCAAATCGCATAAAAGGAACGGCGCTATGGTAGGGATACACCCGACTCGCAACTGACCTTGCATCGCGTCCCCGTTACACAAGTTTCCAAGTTCGACAAGATCTTGCCCTTTAGCCAATAGCTCTCGACCGTGCTTAACCACCAGCTCACCCGCTTGAGTGAAAACCAATGGGCTCTTCTTATCTTTCTTCTCATAAAGAGGACAACCAATCAGCTCTTCGAGGTTTTGAATGCCTTTACTTAGCGTAGATTGACTGACGAAACAGCGATCCGCAGCGTCGCTAAAGTGACGGGTTTCGTGAAGGGTAACAAGATAATGAAGCTGCTTTAGACTTGGCCATTTATTCATGAAATTACTTTGTAATATGAGTAGGATAAGTTACGTAAAGGTCAGTAGACCTAAGGACTGGGCAAAGATTAAGCTCATCGCTTTTTTCGATTAACTTAATCTATTTAATTCGCTTTTTTCTATAGTACCGATTGTACTATAGTTTGTCCCGTAGAAACGGAGCCCAAACAAAGATGTGTTGGGCCAACTAATTTTTTAGGAGATTCCAAATGGTACTAGTAGGTCGTCAAGCCCCTGACTTTACTGCAGCAGCTGTTCTAGGTAACGGTGAGATCGTTGATAACTTCAACTTCGCAGAATTCACTAAAGGTAAGAAAGCTGTAGTTTTCTTCTACCCACTAGACTTCACTTTCGTTTGTCCTTCAGAGCTAATCGCTTTCGACAACCGTCTAGAAGATTTCCAAGCTAAAGGCGTTGAAGTAATCGGTGTTTCAATCGATTCTCAATTCTCTCACAACGCATGGCGTAACACTGCTATCGCTGATGGCGGTATCGGTCAAGTTAAGTACCCTCTAATTGCTGACGTTAAGCACGAGATCTGCAAAGCATACGATGTTGAGCACCCAGAAGCAGGCGTTGCTTTCCGTGGTTCTTTCCTAATCGACGCTGACGGCCTTGTACGTCACCAAGTAGTTAACGATCTTCCACTAGGTCGTAACATCGACGAAATGCTACGCATGGTAGACGCACTAAACTTCCACGAGAAGAACGGTGAAGTTTGTCCTGCACAATGGGAAGAAGGCAAAGCAGGTATGGACGCATCACCAACAGGTGTTGCTGCGTTCCTATCTGAGCACGCTGACGACCTAAGCAAGTAATTACCTCTTAAGCCTGAACTCAACTCAGGTTAATGGTTGGAAGACTCTCTATAAAGAGAAATAAAGCATAAGCTAATAGCGCAAAGCGCACCGC
This sequence comes from Vibrio sp. SG41-7, assembly GCF_014164465.1. Taxonomy (NCBI): domain Bacteria; kingdom Pseudomonadati; phylum Pseudomonadota; class Gammaproteobacteria; order Vibrionales; family Vibrionaceae; genus Vibrio; species Vibrio sp. SG41-7. Next base: position 2,006 of record NZ_JACJFF010000205.1, read on the forward strand.
CAATCAGTTAAGAAGTAAAGTCCTATTAAAAGCCCGAAGTTAACGCTTCGGGCTTTTTTCATATCTATTCGACAGCCTTCCACTTCCCCAAAGCTCCCTCTGCAACAATTAATAGAGGTAATTACAAAAACAAACTTTACCCCTATTTTCCTCTGCGACCACCTATTCATATCCGTATCTAGATTGCTATGATTTCATCAGTATCTTTTTGAACGGATAAACATGATGAACACCGAAATTGAAGTCTGTATCGATAACTTAGAATCTCTACATAACGCACTATCTGGTGGCGCGAATCGAATTGAGCTTTGCTCTTCATTGGCACTTGGCGGGTTAACTCCAAGCTTCGGAATGATGAAGCAAGCGGCAAAAATTTCGTCCGTTCCTGTCTACGCGATGATACGACCAAGACAAGGCGACTTCATTTTCGATAATGACGATATGCTCTGTATGCTTGAAGATATTGAAGCTTGTGCAAGTGCAGGCTTGGATGGGGTCGTACTTGGTGTGATAGCGTCGAACGGAAGTATTGATATGCCAAAAATGCATCAACTGGCTGACAAAGCGCACTCATTGAAGCTTGGAATAACGTTCCATAGAGCCATTGATCAAAGCTCTGATTACCAAACAGCATTAGAACAGGTCATCACACTTGGATGTGAAAGAGTCCTGACATCAGGGCTTGCTGTTAATGCTGAGCAAGGCATCAATGTGCTCGCAGATATGGTCAAACAAGCCGATGGCAGAATCGATATCATGGCTGGCGCTGGCGTCAATGCAACGAATGCTAAGATGATTCAAAGTGCCACCCAAGTACCTGCACTTCACCTTTCAGGTAAATCGACAAGACCGAGTCTAATGGAAAGCAATTCAAGCGCTCAAATGGGCAGTGATGATATTGATGATTATCAGATACCAGTAACTGATGCTAGCAAGATATCCAGTGTGAGAGCCGCTCTCATCGCTTAGGGTAATAGTCGCTAACACAAATCCCGAGAACCTCACTGACTAATCTAACTGACTGACGTATATTAGATTTAATAGCGCAGAAAATTTTCATGGATAGATATGGCTAAAGACTTATTCAGCTCTCTTGATTTAAACCTGTTACGAACATTTCTGATTGTTTATCAAGAAAAAAACACTAGAAAGGCTGCGGAGCGTTTATTCGTTTCTCAGCCAGCGGTTAGCCAAGCCCTGCAAAAGCTAAGACACCACTTCAACGATGACCTTTTCGTTAAAGTTCATGGAGGTCTGCAGCCTACCGCTTTCTCAGAACAACTCACCAATGAAATAAAGCCGTTCATGGACGGTCTATCTGTCGCGATCAATGCATCAAACACTTTTGATCCAAAAGAGATCGATTACACACTCAAAATAGCGCTATCACCTATCGTGCTATCTTGTTTATCTGGTTCTTTATTTAAAATGATAAGAGAGCAAGCACCGAATGCGAATCTAGAATTAGTCTCTTGGACCAATGCTTCTGTTTCTGACATTCAGAAAGGTGAGGTGTTGATGGGGGTCAGTTACCTTGGTAGCAAAACGAGTAAAGAAGTTTATACGAAAAAGTTAATTGAACTAACAGGGCGTATTTTTGTAAGAAAAGACCACCCTTTAAAGCAAGAAATCGTTACACCTTATGATGTGGCAGGCTACGATATCGCTTCACTAGTCACACCCGGTTGGAACGACAACCATAGTTTGGCATCGGATATCCTAACTGATCTCTCCGTTGAACATAGTGTTGGTTTCCGTAGTGAGCTAATGATGGCGGTCATTGATGTCATTCAACACACAGATATGTACATGCCACACTCGAATCTTTTCCTCGTTGATAATTACCCAACCCTACGCGGAATCGATGTTGTGATAGATGGCGAGCCTCCCAAAACTCCTGTTTACTGCCATTTACATATTAAAAACAGAAACTCCCCTATTACCAATTGGCTATTTGAGTTAATACAAAAAGCACTATCAACTCAGGTTAATAAGTAATGCTTATTATAGAGATACGAATATCTACTTAGCCTAAAAATAAAACACTGCTTAATATTAGCCCTATCAAAACGGATACTGAACTACGAAGGATCGTGCAGTTAAGTTAACCCTAAATAGAGACTAATATGAAAATTGCACTTACTACCCTAATTTCAGCTTCACTACTTTCTGTTCCAGTTCTTGCAAACAACTTTGACAGCCAACACCGTGTGGGTATTGGTTACAACCAAACTCAGGTAGACGATTGGCTAACCGATGACACAGTTGATTGGGGTAACGGTATCAAGCTTGAATATGGTTATGAATTTAACCGTATCGTAAGTATCAATGTTTCTTACGCAACGAATAGTGACGACGAAAACGTTGAAGGTATAAAAGCCGAGATCGATGGTTACAAATTCCAAGTTGATGCTGATATCGGTTATAAATTTGAATTAGATGGCTTCTCTTTGAAACCTTATGGTGTTCTGGGCCTAGCTCGTCAAAGTGAAGATAATTCAATTAGCATCCTAGACAAGAAGTGGACTGAATCATACAACGATACCAGCTTCGTTGTTGGCCTAGGTGGTCGTGCTGAATTCGGACCACACCTATACACTGACATGCGCTTTGAATTCGCGAGCTACGATGACGTAGATTACGACACATTCTCATGGACTGTCGGTTACCGCTTCTAATAGATTGAAAAAGCCAGCGTCTATGAAGTGACCCCGTAAAGTTGGACATTTCTGTTAAGCGGCTTTCTAGGCCTGAGTTCGATATTATATCGGATTCAGGCCTTTTAGTTTCTCTTTTATACGCTTGGTATTGTAGTACTCGATGTGTTCTTTAATTTTCTCTATCAGAGCATCTGCATCTTCAAAGCT
>NZ_JACJFF010000206.1:0-4867 GCF_014164465.1 Vibrio sp. SG41-7
TGAACATTAACGCTTATTTGTTTTGAACTGCCATATACTCTGCAACGCCTTGCGCTACAGTTTTAAATACCACATCACAGCCTGCTGCTCGAAGTTTCGTAAGGTCAGCTTGAGTAAACTCTTGGTAAGCGCCTTTTAAATGCTCAGGGAAAGGAATCGTTTCGATTTCACCTTTACCGTGGTGCTTAATTACCGCTTTGGCAACTTCGTCAAAAGACTCAGCATTGCCGGTGCCTAGGTTAAAGATGCCAGAAACACCATTTTCTAAGAACCACAGGTTTACTGCTGCAACATCACCGACATACACAAAATCACGCTGGAATGTTTCGCTACCTGCGAATAGTTTAGGGTTCTCACCAGCGTTCATTTGGTTGTTTAGGTGGAAAGCAACAGAGGCCATGCTGCCTTTGTGATCTTCACGTGGACCGTAAACATTGAAGTAACGGAAACCAGTAATTTGAGGTAACGTTTCGTTATGCGCTACAGCATCCGCGGTTAGGCGACGAACGTAGTTATCAAATTGTTGTTTAGAGTAACCATAGACATTTAATGCGCCTTCATACTCTTTCTCTTCGATGAAAGTCTCTGTCTCACCGTAAGTTGCAGCTGAAGAGGCATATAGGAAGGGGATTTCACGCTCAACACAATAATGCAGTAACTCTTTTGAGTACTCATAGTTGTTGAGCATCATGTATTTACCATCCCACTCGGTCGTTGCCGAACAAGCACCTTCATGGAAAATAGCTTCAATAGGGCCGAAATCATCGCCAGCCATAACTTGAGTTAGGAAGTCGTCGCGATCCATGTAGTCAGTGATGTCTAGGTCTACAAGGTTCTTGAACTTTTTACCGTTCTTGAGGTTGTCGACAACTAGAATATCGTTGTGGCCTGCGTCATTGAGTGCTTTCACAATATTGCTGCCGATCATGCCAGCACCACCAGTTACGATAATCATATTTTTCCTACTCTTTTGAATATAAAACTACCGCGAGTATAGCAAGGAATGACAAAGACGGGCTAGTGGAATAATTCCTTAAGCGGAGTATGATATGAGCAGATTAGTCTTAGGTAAGTGCGCAGTAAGCACTCGAAATTATAGGTATTATCATGAAAATTGCAGTTGCGGGTACCGGTTATGTAGGTCTATCCAATGCGATGTTGTTGGCGCAGAATCATGATGTTGTTGCAGTTGATATCGTCGAAGAAAAGGTATCGATGTTGAACAACAAGCAATCGCCAATCATGGATGTTGAGATTGAAGAGTTTTTGGCTAATCGTGCTTTGAGTTTTCAAGCCACAACCGATAAGCAAGCGTATAAAGATGCAGATTTCGTTATTATCGCTACGCCAACCGACTATGACCCTAAAACGAACTACTTTAATACCAGTTCTGTAGAGTCGGTGATTCGTGACGTAATGATGGTTAACCCGAATGCTGTCATGGTGATTAAATCAACGGTACCTGTTGGTTATACTGAGCGCGTTAAGCAAGATTTAAACTGTGAAAACATTATGTTCTCGCCAGAATTTTTACGTGAAGGCAAAGCCCTGTACGACAACCTACACCCATCACGCATTATTGTTGGTGAGTGTTCTGAGCGAGCGAAAGTGTTTGCAAACCTTCTTGTTGAAGGCGCAGAAAAAGAGAATATCGACGTACTGTTTACTCACTCCACAGAAGCGGAAGCAGTAAAGCTCTTCTCAAATACCTACTTGGCGATGCGTGTTTCTTATTTCAATGAGCTCGACTCTTACGCCGAAGCGCATGGTTTGGATTCTCGTCAGATCATCGAAGGTGTGGGTTTAGACCCTCGAATTGGCAATCATTACAACAACCCTTCATTTGGTTACGGTGGTTACTGCTTACCGAAGGACACCAAGCAACTGTTGGCGAATTACCAAGATGTACCAAACAACATTGTGGGCGCTATTGTTGATGCTAACCGCACCCGTAAAGATTTTATTGCGGAGTCCATTATTAAGCGCTCGCCTAAAATTGTAGGTATCTATCGCTTGATCATGAAGGCCGGCTCGGACAACTTCCGTGCGTCGTCGATTCAAGGCATCATGAAGCGTTTGAAAGCTAAAGGTATAGAAGTGGTCGTGTTCGAACCTGTGTTGGAAGAAGAGCATTTCTTTAACTCGAAGGTTTATTCTGACCTAGAAGAGTTCAAAACCGTATCAGATGTGATTGTATCCAACAGAATGGTCGATGAAATATCAGACGTTGCAGATAAGGTGTACACACGAGACCTGTTTGGCAGTGATTGATTCCTGCAGAGTGTTAGTAGTCTCGCCTTAAACTCGCCCGATGAATGCCGGGATATAAGGCGTAAGACGCGATAGCGGCTTAATCTGAGGTCGCCTGACTATTTTACATAAGCTTTTAACGTTCCAATTGTTGCACTGTCAGTAGTGTTAGCTAATATGAAGATATCATACAGGTGAGCATTGGAATGTTAAGAGCAACAAAAGTACGTATTTACCCAACACAAGAACAAGCTGAGTTTTTAATAGCCCAGTTTGGTGCTGTGCGTTTTGCGTATAACAAAGCTCTGCATTTAAAGTCTCATATGTACCGCACACATGGCGTCACACTGAATCCAAAGAAAGATATAAAGCCACTACTTGCGGTTGCAAAAAAGTCACGTAAATATCACTGGATGAAACAATACGATTCAATTGCTTTACAGCAGTCCATAATCAATCTTCATCAAGCTTTTGATAACTTTTTCAACCCAAAGCTGAAAGCCAGATACCCACAATTCAAGCGTAGACACGGCAAGCAATCGAGTTACCACTGTATGGGCGTAAAGGTGCTTGATAGTGGAGCAATTAAACTCCCGAAGATGAAGCCTGTAGAGGCGAATATTCACCGAGAGATCACTGGCGTAGTAAAAAGCATCACAGTCAGCCAGAGTAAAACAGGTAAGTTTTACGCATCAATCCTGGTTGATGATGGAGTGAGTGCGGCTGATTTACCTCACACTATAAGAAAGGTAACAGGTATCGATCTCGGTTTGTCTCACTTTGCCATTGAATCTAATGGAAGAAAGATAACTAACCCAAGATTTGTAAAACGTGCTGAGACAAACCTCAGACGTAAGCAGCGTCAGCTATCTAGAAAAGCAAAAGGCAGTGCAAATCGAGCTAAGGCTCGATTGCTTGTTGCTAAATGCCATGAAAAGATAGTGAACGCTCGTGCTGACTTTCAACACAAACTCTCTCGAACTCTCGTTGACGAAAATCAAGCAGTGATAGTTGAGACATTGAAATCAGCCAACATGATGAAAAACCACAAACTGGCGAAGCACATAGCGGATGCCTCATGGCATGGCTTTGTTGTTAAGCTTGAGTACAAAGCTAAAGAGCAAGGTAAGTATCTAGTAAAGCTAGATCAGTGGTATGCCAGCTCTAAAACTTGTCATTGTTGTGGTCACAAAATGGAAGATATGCCTTTGTCGGTTCGTAAGTGGAATTGCCCATCTTGTGGTACTACGGATATAGATCGAGACTTAAATGCAGCTCTCAATATCCGTGATAAAGGCATCCTTGAATTAAAGGCGGCTGGACGGTCGTCTCTGCTTATGGAAGCTGCGTAAGTCTCGATACTATCGGGCAACAGCTAACGAAATAAGAAGCATCGCCTGAAAGTGCGGTGAAAAGTCACTGGCGATATACTGGACCACTAAACGGATAGGGATACTAATAACTAATGAAAACACGTGACAAGATTGTTTACGCTGCTCTAGAGCTTTTTAATGAGCACGGTGAGCGTAGTATTACGACCAATCATATTGCTGAGCATATCGAGATTAGCCCTGGTAACCTCTACTACCACTTCCGTAACAAACAAGAGATTGTACGTGACATTTTTACGCTCTATTCAACAGAGTTGCTTGAAAGGTTCACACCGATTCAAGGGCAACAAGAAAGCCTGACGCTATTAAAGCGCTACTTAGATTCTATCTTCACGTTGATGTGGAAGTACCGATTCTTCTATGCGAACCTACCTGAAATATTGTCACGTGATGAAAAACTCCACCTTGATTACATGGCCGTACAAGAAAAGCTGCAAACGAATCTTGTGGATATTATGAGAGCCTTCGTTGAGTTGAACTTGCTCAAAGCAACGGATACGGAAATGAAGTCGATGGTCACTTCTCTTCACTTGATCGCATCAGGTTGGTTAGCTTATCAATCTGCGATGTCTCCAAAAGCTCAAATTACAGAGCAAGTGGTACATCAAGGAATGCTGCAGATGATCGCGACTGTTAAACCGATTGCGACAGCTCAAGGTTTTGAGCAACTGACATTACTGGAAGATGGTGTAAGGGCTTTGAACAGCTAACGCCAGATGCGGGTAATCGAGATACGAGTAACGAAAAGCAGGGTAGAGCGACGACTAGGCTAGCGTTTTTCATGTAACATTTTACTCTAACCTTGCATCTGCTTTAAGCTTTTCGTATTTAGGAGACTCGAACCTGGCGTCTCTTTAAGCTCTTCGCATCTCGGCTACTCGCATCCAGCATCTGCTTTAAGCTCTTCGTATCTCGGTTACTCGCATCCCGCAACTGCTTTAAGCTCTTCGCATCTCGATTACTCGCATCCCGCATCTGCTTTTAAGCTCTTCGTATCTCGGCTACTCGCATCCCGCATCTGCTTTAAGCTCTTCGCATCTCGGCTACTCGCATCCCGCATCTGCTTTTAAGCTTTTCGTATCTCGTTTACTCGCATCCCGCATCTCCTTTTATGCTCTTCCAATCTCTGCTACTCGGCCCCCGCATCTGCGTTAAGCCGTTCGCACACCAGATACCCGCGCCCCGCATCTGCTTTTAGCTCTTCGTAACTCGATTAATCTCACTCC
>NZ_JACJFF010000207.1:0-4859 GCF_014164465.1 Vibrio sp. SG41-7
TTCAAGTTTAAATTCTGGGTTAAAAGTGCGTCTTTCACGCTTAGTCATAATGTCACCTGTTTTAGTATCGAGATGATCATACATCACCTCTTAATCAGGTGGCCAAATTCACTATGCCACTTCAGTTCTGTTTCTATGGATGTTCGTGAATCTATACTCAATCTGAGTGCTCAGTTCCAGCTAGGCTAGAAACATGTGTGATTTATCAAGTTCAGTTAGTAAAGTAAGGGCAGAGCTCGCCATTAGTACAAAATGGTGAACTTGTTACATCCACGAGAATGGAGTGCTTGATTAAATGTCAGAGCAGAGTATTGGAAAAATATTGCAGGCTTTTAATAGTATAAATTCCAAGCTACAAGAGCAAAATGGGATGATTCGTGAATTAACAGAAAAAGTAAGTATGTTGGAGGGGAAAAATAAAAAAATGGAACAGTTGCTCCATCAACTCAATGCGCCATCTAATAACCAAAATAATGAACTAACCCAAAAAAATCATGAATTTCAAGAGAAAGTCACACAAAGCTTAAGAGGTATAGAGGATAAGTCCAAAAAGGCAATTGAGCTTATTAAAGAAAGTAATAACGGCAGAAGAAAAAGAGCGTGGCCTTAAAGCATATCCACTTTCAACCGTAGCGGTCACTTTGAGTATAATATGTAAGCTATCCCAGCGATACTTTTGGGTTAGCTAACTTCTATCGATAACCAACTGTTCGCAATGACGAGTTTCAATGCGTCCATGCACCGTGCTTACCTTATGGCAAGGCTGCTACCACTTCTAGAGTGGTTCACACCACTCACTGCTATAAAGGCTCGGGCTTGTTCAGCACTCGGGATTTAACGCTGGCTGGGCCGCGCTTAATCCTTATTTGTTATATGCCTCTTGCGTGCCTATACGGTCATGACTTCAACCTGTTGATTATATCATAGAATCTGACCTCACTTTTTAGAGGTATTTCGATGGCTACCACTCAAGTAAACTGCCGCTTTTGGAATAAAACTGAGCCTGTACGGAAGCATGGTATAGGGGCCGCTGGCTTTCAGCGATTTCGTTGCCTTGATTGCAAGCGTTCATTCCAACTCGACTATGCCAACGAAGCCTACAAACCAAGGGTTAAGAACAAATCGTTGATATGGCTATGAATAGCTCTGGTGTTAGAGAAACAGCACGTGTATTAAAGGTGGGGTATAACACCGTACTACGCACTTAAAAAAACTCACGCCAAAACAAGTCACAACGATACCTTTTGACCTCGCTAATATTGAATTGATATGCGAAGTGGGCGAGCAATGGTCATTTGTTGCTAAGAAGAAAAATCAACGTTGGCTTTGGTACGCAGGGGAACCTCGATATAAACGTGTGATTGCTCATGCTTTTGGGAAAAGAGATACCGATGCCTTTAATGAGCTACAACGGCTATTATCAAAATCCACAATCCCATTTTACTGCACCGATGACTATAGCGTGTACTCATCGACTATACCGAGAGATAAACATATCATTGGAAAACGATACACTCAGAGGATAGAAAGAACCAACCTTACACTAAGGTCTCGTATTAAGCGACTAGTCAGAAAAACCATTGGTTTCTCTAAATCAGAAGAGATGCACGATAAGGTTATCGGCACCTTTATTGAACGAGAGTATTATCATTAATCAACAGGTTGGAGTCATGACCAAAATAACGATAAAAGCACTGCTACCGCTTACATCGAGCACTTGGCGCTATTGGGTAGAAGCCAAACGTCCTGTGTTTGAGCAAGAGACGTTAGCGATAGCGGACTTCGTCAAACTGAGTAAGATAGTTGCGTAACGTTCCACGATTAATGCCCAATTGACGAGCCGCTTTTAACTGATTGCCTCGGGCATGAGCCATGATTTCTTCTAACAGCACGTCTCTTACCATTGGTACAACCCACGATACATCAGGCGTGGCGTGTCTCTCTGTTCTTGTTGGTTCAAGCTGGCGTTTTAACGTGGTAATGAGATGTTGCTTATCAATGAGCATGGCTTCGGACATGGTATTACTTACTAGGATAAAAAAGGTCGGTCATTATAAAAAATAAATCGAGTTTGTCTATGAATCGCTCAGACTTTCCAGGATGCATGCCATCGCGTGTCTTCGATATTGCAAATATCGAATCATTTTCCTTTTCTCCTGCTTGTCTTTGGGCTTCGCTTCACCAAATTTATTCTGTTTTGCTTCAAGGCAAAGCTCAAACCAGTCTACGTCTAAATCTTCCAAAGCTTGTTCAATGAGTAACGCGTCGACCCCTTGCTTCCTGAGCTCTTGCTTTATTTTGGCACGGCCATGACGTTTTAAAAGCTGCTTCTCAATTTCACGTTCAATTAACCGCTCGTCATTCACATAATGGTGAGAGAGTAACTTCTCCATAACTTGCTCAACCGTGTCACTCTCAGCCAAGCGACTCAGTTGAGAGCGTAACTCTCCCGATGAATAATCACGTTTTGCTAGGAGAGAAACCGCATAATCATACAGTTTTTGAATACCCATAACCTTCACCTCCATTTCGGTTCAATGGACTTCGCCTGTTTAATGGCCCCGCAGCTACTGTACTATACACCAAAGGACTTCTTATCGTATTCAGTGCCTCTTGTGCGTATTAACATGAGTGATAACCATAGAGGAAAATTTCATGAGATTAGTTCGTTTAAAAGAAGTCATAGAAAGAGTGCAGCTAGGTAAGTCGACCATCTACAAAATGATGGCTCATGGGGAGTTTCCACACAATGTATCGCTTGGTGAGCGAGCCTCCGCATGGGTTGAGCATGAATTGGATGAGTGGATTGAGAATCGAGCATAACAATGACCGAGCCAGTAGCGAAAGCTGCTGGCTTTATGCTTTTTAGAAAGGAATTTGAGTCGGAGGCATTTTGTTTCATTGGGCTAGAATAAAGTTATCTAAGTTGCTTCGGGACAAGAGCGCCTTAATCTAAAAGGTTTAGGGGTGAAAAAAGACCACGCTATGCGTGGTCTATTGCTTGGCTACTTCTCTATTTTAATACTTCCTACGCGGGCTTTTAGTTTTTGCCCCGGTCTAAAAGTAACAACACGTCGAGCAGAGATTGGAATGTCTTCACCAGTTTTAGGGTTACGACCCGGGCGCTCGTTTTTCTCGCGAAGATCAAAATTACCAAAACCTGACAGTTTTACCTGTTCGCCATTTTCGAGTGCTTTACGAATTTCTTCGAAAAACACTTCAACCGTTTCCTTGGCATCCCGTTTGCTGTATCTGAGTGTCTCAAACAGGTTCTCCGCCAAATCGGCCTTTTTGAGTGCCATAAAACTTTCCTCAAAGCTATGTAAAACCTTGCTACTATCGTCAGTAGCGCCTGAAGCCGAAGCATTTACCCTATTTAATCAATGAGATAAGGGCACTTGCAAGGGAAGTGTATGCTAAGCTTCTGATTTTATCCAATTTTTTATCTCAACTATTTTATTATTCTTTCAAGTCAGAAAGCAAACAGCTTACATTTAAATATAAATAGCTAAAAATTTCTATCCAGCAGTCTTAAGTTGAAGTTATATTTCAGAAGTGCATTGAATTGTAGGGTTTGTAGCTTTGATGTAGGTACATGGATTCCCCCGGTTGTCAAACATCCGCTAAACTTATGTTGATGGGTTTTGGACTGCCGCTCTACATTCGGCCTACTTATCGACGATTCGCATACGTCGTGGCCCTGATGACTTGCGCGTGCGTATTTTCATCTAAGCAGATCACCCAATAACCCCCCGTGTCAGCCTAGTTGTCGTCTAGATTTTTAAGGAGATAACTATGCCAGCTAATCCAGTTCCAATTGATGTGAAAACCAAAGGTCAAACTTGGCTGTTACCACCATATAATTGGTCTCATCGAAGAATTGCTAAAGAATTAGATGTGAGTCCTTCCGTGGTATCTAAGTGGAGAAATGAACTTGTTGAAAGCGGCCTGTTGTCTACAGAGCCGCCCTTAAAAAATACTACTGATTATTCAGCGGAGCAGAGATTTTTCATAGTGATTGAAACTGCAACAATGTCTGAACGCGAGTTAGCTGAATACTGTAGGTCTAAAGGGTTATTTGTCGATGACGTTAAAGCCTGGCGAGCACTATCTATCAAGGCGCAGAGCGCAACATCGACTTCAATGTCACACAAAGAAAATAAGCAACTACGTGAGGAACGCAGAAAGGTAAGAGCCTTAGAGAAGGAGTTGGCACGTAAAGAGAAAGCACTTGCTGAAACGGCTGCGCTACTGGTTTTGCGGGAAAAGTTCAATGCCCTCTGGGAAACCAACGAGGAAGACTGATTCCTATCTCAGAGCGGCTTAAAATAGTCACACTTGTTGATGAAGCAGTACGTAAAGGGGCAACAAAGACAAAGGCTTGTTACACCGTTGGGTTATCAATACGAACGTTTCAGCGTTGGACACGGAACTCTGCCGAAGTCACAAGTGATATGCGTCAGCATCCTCGGCAGCACGAGCCTCATAATAAGCTATCAGAAGCCGAAAGGCAGCAGATATTAGATATCTGCAATACACCAGAGTATGCCGATTTACCGCCGAATATCATCGTTCCAATGTTGGCTGATGAAGGCATTTATATTGCCTCAGAGTCTACATTTTATCGTGTGTTAAAAGCACACAACCAGCTAGGTAAGCGAACTCGTGACAAAGCTGGCGCAAGCCCTTCTCGACCAAAGGTTCAAAAAGCCTGCAAACCAAATCAGGTATGGAGCTGGGATATCAGTTATCTGCCATCGAAAATACGAGGGAAGCACTATTACCTCTATTTGATAATGGATATCTTCAGTAGAAAAGTAGTAGGTGCAGAAGTGTATGATCAGGAGCTAGGCGAATAT
>NZ_JACJFF010000208.1:0-4763 GCF_014164465.1 Vibrio sp. SG41-7
GATGCCTTAGGCATCGCCCCTAAAGACGCACCTGAAATGCCCGGCTACGCCGCCATGTTGAAAGGGTATGTGAAGGTTGACCCGTTTGAGTGCATTCTTTGTGGGCATCGTTTAACGTTTCTTCGCTTTAGGGCTGGGGCCGCTGTCAGAGCTGGTCCACCATGCTCTGGTTCAAGCTCAAATCAGGTCAATTTAGGCATTTCACAGGATGAGTGTATCTGAAATAGCGAAAACACCATGAAAGTGCTCAACAAACATCCGTGTTTAGATTGTAGAGCAGAAGTTAGAGTAGTCAGCGCCTCATTCTGACGTGAGTTATGTCGCGATTGTTCAGGTAAGGAATCATTCAGATTCCTTACCTTCAAGAAACATATCGTCCATCCTGTGACCCAACAACAGCGATTGATGACCTCTTGTGTGGTCTAGGTGTGCGGGAACGGTACAGCACGATGGTCGATGGAGATTATGGTGCAATGTCATGGCTGAAAGATGTAAATGGCACAAAGTCAGTATTTATCTCTATCAGCACAAATTGACTTTCACATGTGAAAGCGGCCCCAGCAATTGGGGCCTTTTTGATTGGAGACTAGTAAGTCCCCATCCAAAAATGGCTTCTGGTTCAACGATGACAGTATCCATCAAAGCTATGGATCGGAATTAAATGAAAAAACAACCTAAAAACAACTTTCACATGTGAAAGTGGAATAGGTAAGGAGTGAAAATGAAACCACAAATGATGATAAAAATGGCAGCAGCCTACATGATGGCATCAGCTGTAATTTGGAGTGCTGGAGTATGGTTACTAGAACTACCCTCCCCTCTTGGTACTCAAACATGGACGACGTGGTTGGGAGATCCAATTTTAGTTCTAGTATGCGCATCTTTCATTTCGTACTTGCTTGTAACCTATAACTCAACTGGATTGCTCTTCACTAAAATCTGGATGCTGTGCAATGTCTGCTTGTCTGCGTACAGCCTATTCATGACGTTCGATGATCTAATGCTGGCTGGTGGATGTTTAGCGATTCTCTTAGGGTCTCTTTGGTTCTTGAAGGAACTGGAGCGACCAGAAATGAAAGGGGCCTATACCGCTATTTCGGCATTACACAAACAAATGTGGAATGCTCTATCAGGACAACAGTAAGGAATTAATCATTCTTAAAAAAATTCTAGCTACCACCCTTCTCTACTTCGTTTTTAATGCACCAATTATGGCTGAAACCTTTTATGGGAAGGTGGTACGAGTCAGCGATGGTGACACTATAAAAGTCCTCACAGATGCCTCATGCACTGGCACCTATCAGTGTACCGATGGTAAAAAAGAACACCGTATTAGACTTGCAGAAATCGACACACCCGAGTCGAAACAACCCTGGGGAAAGAAAGCAAAACAAGCCCTTCTTTCTATAGTGGGTGGGAAATTCGTTCGTGTAGAACAAACCGACGTTGATCGTTATGGCCGCATTGTTGGTCATATCTACGTCGATGATTTGTGGGTAAACGGACAACTGGTAAAAACGGGTAACGCATGGGTATACAGGCGGTATGCAAAAAGCACTGAACTGTTCTCTTACGAGCAAGAGGCAAAACAGAATGGGGTAGGCTTATGGGCATTGCCGGAAGCAGAAAGAATGCCACCTTGGGAAGGGAGACGTAAAAAGTGAAACTATCCATTAACAACCAACTGGGTAGGGATGTAAGCACATTGGCTTTGAATGTATTTGGTATTTTTGTCTATATCAGCCTGATCCGGATATACCTCCACCAGCTGACGCTTCCAGAGCCACTACTTTTTGCTCTTATGTTCTTCCTTGTATTCAATATCTACTATGAGTTTAAAGCGGGGATATCCCGCTTAACCCATGTAAGAATACTGTGTACCATCATTATCTTTTGTGTTGCGGCATTCCTTGCCCAAGAGATTAGAGGTGTCTATCTAACAACTATGGCCGAACTTACAAACTACGAGATCGCAGAAGAACTCATAGGGCAAGAGTACTTAAAAGCTGCTCAAAATAGAGTTGTTGGTTACGGTGGGTGTTTTGCAGTTGGTTTGGTAACGGCGAGAATGTTGCTCTACAAAATCTTAGTTAACGTGGCAAGTAGAGTTTTGGTATTGCCTAACTATCGCGGTAACGTTTGTCCAATGTGCCAGCAACCGACACAAATCCATTAAATCCTCAGCCGACTTTCACATGTGAAAGTCAGTACTTCATCATATCACCTGACGATAGAAGCCCTTTCTCCACAAAGCATTTCATCAAAGACATACTCAAAAAAAATCGCTCTCGCTCACTAAGGACCAAAATGTTGGCGTTATGCATTTCACGATATGCAATTACCCTCATCATACTTGCTTCAAGCGGTTCTGCTTGGCCTATTACTGCTTTAATGTCTGGCAGGCTATCTAGATCCACGCCAGGCACAGCTTCGTGCAGTGTATTTAATTTAAACACTAATATTTACCCAATAAATAATTTGCTTTCAAAGGTTTACGATAAGTAAAAGTTAATATAGTAGATCTTATCAATCAAGGTTCGAGCCGTTTCTGCCAACGAAACAAGGTTGCGATACTAATACCAAAGTGTTCGCTTGTTTGCTCAAACGTAAGTTGGTGCTTTTCTTTGCAGGCAAACACCCTCTGCCTAAAATCTAAACTATATGCCATCCGCGCATTATCTGACAATAAAAAATTATTTAGCTATAGTTCAATTCCATCGAAGAGATATACCGACATCTCTACAGGATTTAGATATTGCCATTTTATTTAAAGTGCTATAAAATGATTCTGTGAATATTGGTCTGGAGCATAAATGAAACCAAACATGCAGGGGCAGCTGGAGCTTTTCCATGTGGAAGAAGCTTATGCACAAGCTGATTGTCCAATGACCAATGCAGAGCTATATGCGAAGGTAGCGAGTATAACCGGGCTATCAGAGGCTGAAATCAATAGTAAAGCCGAAAACGGCAAAGCCAAGGCACAACACAGCCCTATCAAAAGAAAAATTCGTTGGTTTCAGCAAACATTAAAGTCTATGAATATCATCCAAAAAGTGGACGGTGAGCGTGGCGTATGGAAGCTGGCAAACAGAAGATTCCCCCGGGCATGCCCGGGGTACTTACCGTGACAAGGCTAAAACGTTGACCAAAATTACAAACAGCTTACGCTGTAATTTTGGAATTAGCATTCATCCACGGGTAAACCCGTGGTTTTCTGTATGCACAGAATAAAAAAGGGCTTCATGAAGCAATGGGCGAAGTAAAGCTTGTCGCATATTCAACAAATCTAGGCATCGCTATTTGGGGCAATAGCAAAAAGGTATTCACAGAGCTTGGAGAACCAATCCACCTTTGTGTGACATCCCTCCGTATCCTTTAAAAATCGAGCGCGGGTATGGGAATGTTAGTGAACAGGCATGGGTGGACTTTATCACCGATTCTTTGGAACCAATTGTAGAAAACTTGGTGCCAGGGGATTCTGTGGTACTCAACGTGAGTAACGACATTTTTGAAAGTAAACGCCCTTCACGTTCAACTTACCTTGAACGTATGGTCTTAGCTCTAAATGATCGATTAGGGCTTTCATTAATGGACCGTTTGCCCTGGATAAACACATCCAAGCCACCAGCTCCAACCCAATGGGCTTGCGTTAACCGTATGCAGCTTTGTTCCGCGTGGGAACCTGTTTACTGGTTTACGAACGATCCAGACCGAGTTCGCTCTGATAACCGAAGAGTTTTGGTAAAGTACACTGAGCAACATAAGAAATTACTCGAACAAGGGGGCGATAGTCGTATCGCTACTTACGGTGATGGTGCTTACCGATATAAGAGGGAATGCCTTTTCCAATAAAACGCAAGGCAAGATCCCTAAAAACATAATCCAACGAGGTCATCGCTGTGCTGATACATCAGCTGTAAGGAAGATAGCCAAGGAATTGGGTTTACCACCACACCCTGCAATGTTTCCTACAGACATTCCATCATTCGCTATTGAGTTCGTAACCAATGAAGATGAGCTGGTGGTTGATCTCTTTTCTGGTAGCAATAAAACCGGACTGGCAGCGGAGAGAGCGGGGCGACGTTGGGTTGCATGTGAATTAATTTTAGAGTACGTGCGAACACAAGCTGAGTTGTTTAGCTCGTTTGCTGGCTTTTGGATGAATCCTGCTTTGGCCTGTGTCGGTCGAAGTGTTAAATAAACTCGTGATTACTGGAGAGTACATTATGAACAAACCTTCAAACACACCAAGCACACTGGTTGTATCCATACTTTGTATTTTAGTCCTGGCTCTGGAGTTTGCTGCTGTAACCCATTTTACTGGTTCTACTTCACCTTTAGATTGGGATCGCATCACGCTTATCTCCGTTGCTTATTTAGCCGCAAGTACCATTTTAGGTGCCACATTTTGCTTGGTTAAAAGCAAGTTGCGTTTCAATACTCTGCAACATGAAAAAATATGGGATAGCAAGAATGCCAGATCAATGCGATAAAGCAGGACTAAGCCGTTAGTGCAATAACCAGGATGTTCGACAGGTTCAGCTACGTTGCCAGGCTGCTGGTGTATTTGGTACGAACGAGTTCAAAGGGCCTGTCGTATATATGTGTAGAGAGTGTAGAAAGTCTAATAGAGGGTCTTTCAAGATAGCGATGCTACGCATCGAGCTAGGGCGCTGTTAATTCATTGATACTCTTATCATTCATAGTACGTTATCCTATCCTTACGTTCCCCTCCTCTAGATTTTTACGTGGTTCAATACTCA
>NZ_JACJFF010000209.1:0-4561 GCF_014164465.1 Vibrio sp. SG41-7
ATGTCAGTGTTGAGTGAAATCATCACGGCTGTTGTGGCGAAGAGGCCGTACCCCAACGTCTTTGATCTCTAGGCGGCTCTCACCCTCCGTTAATATCAAGTCAAGTTACCTTGGTGAACGATTACCTTTTTTTTACGTCTATATTAATAATAGTACTTTTCGAAAAAAGATCATAGATTCTTTGTTCTCGTTTACTGACTAAATCTGTAAGCTGAAAAGACTCGTCATATTCATTATGTAAGTTGTATATGGGCATGTTAGGGTACAGCATTAAGGCAGTGTATTGTGCGGTAGATAATATACCAACTAAACCAGATAAATGTATTTGATTCTCTAATATTTCCATTTCTAGAGGAAGTTCGCTTACATGGTAACTTACTTGTTGCATTTGGCTAATACGGTTTTTTAGTTCATCTGACTCTGTTCTATGAGGGAAGTAGATAATTGGTTTATTATGCCTTTCAATGAAGTATTTTAACTCAGATATATAGGCATCTATTGTTTTTCTTCTTTTATGACCAATAGCACCTTGTCCAATAAATCCTATTGGAGCATCTTTGTTAAACAAAGACTCAGAATTGTATTTTTCTTTGAGAGAAAATAGATTGTTTCTCTTTATTTTATGCTCTGGGTGAGGGATGTCGAATATTGTGAATATTTCAAGATTTTTGCTCTGATAAATTTTACCAATTGGTTTGCAACCTAAAATTTTAATAATAAAATCTTGAAGAAATCTAGGCCGATAGTAAACTTCTTTTGTTCGAATACTTTCCTCGTATTCATTTATAGTTAGAGTCCCGTCATCAAAATATACTTCTTTTTCTATAGGTAAGTTTCTAATTATTAACTTTGTTCTCCATGATTTATACTCTCCATGGAAAATGTGCTCGATTTTACTATTGTTTGTTATTTTTCTTATTTTTTTAATTACGTAAGGTATTTTTGTTGTTCTACTTTCTCGGCTAATAGATATGATATGATCCCAATCTTTTAGTTTTACAATTTTTTTTTGCTGGGTTATACCAGGTTCTGAAACTTGGTTTACAAGGATGAGAATATTATTTTTTGTTTTATATGTTAATCTCGCCTCATTTGCGCAAATATATTGGAATGGAGAAGTAACAATGTATATGTTCATATTTGTCTTCCTGAAATAGTGTGTATTTTAGTTATAGTAGTATTTATTGCGCCAAGGTTCAATCTCACTATATATCCAGCACGGCTAGCTAATTCAATTCGTCTATCGATTTTTTGAAGGTAAAAAGAAACATATAGAGATAAATCCCCGCTATCTAAAACGACTATTCCTTTTTTATTCTGTAACATTACCACTATCTCAGTGAAGTTGTAGTAACTTGGTCCTGTGATTACAGGTACCCCTAAAGCTGCGGGCTCTAATACATTGTGCCCACCTACTTTATCTCCGATTAGGCTTCCACCCATAAAGCAGATATCGGCAGCACCAATTAGTATCAACATTTCTCCCATCGTATCGCCAAGATAAACTTGGGTTGATTCGGACTGTGATGATTGACTTGTGCGGCGGACGGTTTCAAAGCCTTGTGCTTGGCAAAGCTCAAACACACTATTAAATCGCTCTGGGTGGCGAGGAACTATAATAAGAAGTGCATTTGGATGTGCCTCTAGAACCTTCTGATGGGCATCCAACACCTGTTCATCTTCACCCTTATGAGTGCTGGCAGCTATCCATACAGGCCGGGTTGCACCAAGCTCAGCCCTTAGTGCTTTGCCTTTTTCTCTTACTTCGTCTGAAATTTGAATATCAAACTTAATTGAGCCTGTGATAGCCAATTTGTTTTTATCTACACCTAAACATTCGAAGCGTGCAGCGTCAGATTCAGTTTGGCAAAGTATTTTGGTTAGACAGGGATGCAGCAAATTAAATAGCGGTTGAACCTTGGCATAGTTGTTACATGACTTTTCTGATAGACGAGCATTAACGACGGTAATTGGAATTCTTGCGTTATGCACCACGTTAAGCGTATTTGGCCAAAGCTCGGTTTCGATAATCAGCATCTGTGTTGGTTTTATCGCTTTTAGGAAACCTTTAACAGCAAAGCTAAAGTCGATAGGCATGTAACGGTGTTCAACAAGATCGCCGAGCTTTTCGATTTGCTCAGCCCCGGTACTTGTGGTTGTGGTGACCAAAATGGGTTGATTAGGGGCTTGTTTCTTTAGTTCTTTAATCAGAGGTACAGCGGCAATGCTTTCACCAACAGAGACCGCATGAATCCAAATGGGAGATACGTCACTGACTAACTTTGGAGTGAAACCAAAATGCTCTTTCCAGCGAGCACCAAACTTAGGCTTATTGGGTTTATTTTTATATAAGCCAAATAGCAAGATTGGTGCTGCTAGTGTTAGCACAGCTGTATAAAGAATGCGGATTAGCATGCGCTGACCGAAATGGCTTCCAGTTTTTGAATGCTATCGAGCACTTGCTTAGGAGACAGCTCAGTAAGGCATTTCAGGTGCTTGAATTCACACTCGCGCTTGAAACATGGGCGACAGTCAATATCGGTATGAACGATTTCGACTTTCTCAGCCAACGGTGGAGTGTATTTAGGTGATGTGGAGCCATATACCGCAACGACATTGCAACCGACTGCAGCAGCGACGTGCATTAAACCTGAATCGTTGGCAACCACGGTGTCGCACGCACCTAATAAATCAACAGCTTCAATTAAGCTTGTTTGGCCAGCTAAAACATGAATACGGTGTTGCAGCTCTTTAGGTACTAATGCTCTGATGTTGTTACAAGTTTCCAAGTCTTTTTGAGAGCCAAATAGCCATATTTGTTTGCCCGCTTGGCTCATGTTGGTAGCAACCTCTGCGTAGTGCTCTTCCGGCCATTTTTTGGCTGGGCCGAACTCAGCACCTGGACATAAGCCAATAATTGAGCTGTCATTCTCTAGGTTAAACTTGGCAATGGTTGCTGTTTGTTCCGTTTCATTAATGAATAATTGAGGGCGAGGAAGAGTATCTAGGCCACCCAATGATGAAGAGTCAATCATCTCTTTTTCGGTATAGGCTAGGGCAACATAGCGCTCAACCATGAATTGAAATGACTTCATATTTGGGCGCAGGTCGTTTAATAGACCATAGCGCATCTCACCTTTCCAACCTGTGCGCAGTGGGATATTGGCAAACCAAGGGATAAGGGCAGACTTAGCAGACTTCGGTAAAATATAGGCGTGGTCATATTGGTTTGCGCGCAAAGATTTACCTATCTCTCGACGACCCAATAAATTAAATGCGCCATGGCCAATAGGCATCTCAATTGCTTGGTGTATTTCTGGCATACGTTCAAGGATTGGTTTACACCACCCAGGAGCAATCACATCTATCTGGCTTTCAGGGTGAAGCTTCTTCAATACAATATAGAGTGATTGAGACATAACCATGTCGCCAACCCATGAAGGACCAATAATTAGGATCTTTTTCATTACTTTATGCGCCAGTCTGTTTTGTATCTTGGTTTGAAGAGGTTGTAGTAATTATTGCCATCTTCTTGAGAGTGCAGAAGCTGAAGTATCCACATGTACTGTTCAGGTTTGTCTTCAACGAAATATTCGATAGCTTGATTACACGTTCTTGCGTCTTGCTCTTCGCCTTTATCGAGTTCAAAAGCCGGTAATATCTCGATATTAAAAGAGCCGTCTTCGGTGTTCATTGACGCAAACAATGGCAAGACTTTTGCCCGAGACAGCTTCGCTATTTTACCCAAGCCTGGCAGCGTCGCTTTTCTTGTCGCGAAAAAATCGACAAAAACACTATGTTCGGGGCCATGGTCTTGGTCTGGCAGGTAGTATCCGATATAGCCATCTCGAATTGATTTCAAAAATGGTTTTATTCCACCAGAACGTTCATATACACGGCCACCGTGTTGAACACGCTGTTTGTGCATAAGCCAATCAGTAACATCATTTTTTTGTTTCTTTGCCATGGCAGATACTGGCATATCCATAGACGCAAGAAGAATGGCTGGTACATCAATCGCCCAGGAGTGAGGCACCATTAATATGACATTCTCATTAGCGTCAATGTGGCCTTGTAATATATCTAAGCCTTTAATATTACAACGCTTCTTTAGCCAGGAAGCGGGTTTCAAACTCAATAAACCAAAGCGGATGAAAAATAGTGATGCAGTAAACAGTGTTTTTTCAATCAGGGCTTCACGCTCTTCGAATGTCTTCTCTGGGAAGCAGAGTTCAAAGTTAACACGACTGCGGTGCGCAGGCCCAGTTTGAGATTTTGCGAGTTTAGCTGCAATGGTTTTAGCAAGCCATTTTTGAGCTTTGAGAGGTAATATTGCAAGAGGGAGGCCAGCAATAACCCCTAACCAAGTTCCCCAAAATTTAGGCGTTAGGAAGCTTCGGTTGAATGTTGGATTATAAGCTTTTGGATCAAAATCGTTTCTTTGGGTCATAATCACTACTACAGCAGTTCATTGTCTGAACCGCTGTTATTATTGAGTATCAAAGTTATATCGAGCATTAAGCATTAAGCATTAAGCATTAAAGTTACATTGAACATTGAA